>CBDTYP010000173.1:0-6781 GCA_965364645.1 uncultured Gammaproteobacteria bacterium
TCTGGCTCGAGCAGGCCCTCGACGGCGACGGCGCGGTCCCGGATCCGCTTCGCCACAATCTCCGCACGGACGTGTGCATCGTGGGTGGAGGCTTCACGGGGCTGTGGACCGCCCTAGAGGTGAAGGCCCGGGACCCGTCGGTGGACGTGACCATCGTCGAGGCGGACATCTGCGGATCCGGCGCGAGCGGACGCAACGGCGGTTTCGTCATGACGTGGATGTCCAAGGCCGGCACGCTCCTGAAGATCTGCGGTGGCCAGGAGGGCGTGCGCCTGCTGCGGGAGTCGGAAGACGCGGTGCGCGCCATCGGCGGATTCTGCGCGGAGCAGGGTCTCGGCACGCACTTTCGCCATCACGGCTGGCTCTGGACGGCCACCAACGGGAGTCAGTCAGGGGCGTGGGAGGAGACCGTCGAGCTGTTGGCGCGGCACGGTCTCGAGCCGTTCGATCGCCTGGATCGGAGCGAGGTCGCCCGGCTCGGCGGCGGCGAAGGACAGCTCGGTGGCGTCTTCGAAGGCGGGGTCGCCACCGTGCAACCGGCGCTGCTTGCCCGCGCGCTGCGGCGGGTCGCCGCCGCGAAGGGCGTGCGCATTCACGAGCGAACCCCGATGACCGGGCTCGCCGGCGGGGCGACGCCCGAGGTCCGCACACCCGGCGCCAGGGTCCGGGCAGACGCCGTGGTGCTGGCGCTGAACGCGTGGGCCCACGAGTTACCGGTGTTCCGCCGCAGCATTCTGCCCATCGCATCCGACGTCGTGATGACCCGTGCCAATCCAGAGCGTCTCCGGGAAATCGGCCTGCACACGGGCATCGCCGTCTCGGACTCGCGGATGCTGGTCAACTACTGGCGCAGCACGCCGGACGGGCACCTCGTGTTCGGCAGGGGCGGCGGCGCGATCCCGTTCGCGGGCCGCGTCGGGCGCCGCTTCGACGGCGATACCCCGCGCCGCGCCGAGGTCGCCGGAGTCCTCGCGTCCCTCTATCCGGCCATCGCCGACATCGGCATCGCCGCCGCCTGGCGCGGGCCCGCCACGCGCACCGCCACCGGGCTCCCTCACTTCGGCCGGGTGCCCGGCATGCCCGCCGTCGTCTACGGCCATGGCTACACCGGAAACGGCGTCGGGCCCTCGCACCTGGGCGGCAAGTTCCTCGCCTCCCTCGCGCTGGGGGTGCGGGACGAGTGGGCGGACTCGCCGATGATTGAAGACCGGCCGGCGAATTTTCTTCCCCGGGAGCCGCTGCGATACGTCGGGGGGCAGTTGGTGAGGGCGGCGATTCGGCGCAAGGAGGCCGCGGAGGATGCGGGCCTGCGCCCACGTTCCGTGGACGTGGCGCTCGCCCGCCACGCACCCAGCGGACTCGCTCCCGTACGCGAGAGATGAGCGCCTGGCCGCCACAATAAACGCTTGATCCGCGTCGAATTTGTCCAGATGGGCCTCTACGGCCCGTCCCGTGCCGAGTAGTGCCAACGAGGACACATTGCCGGGCTAAATTCCGTTGCAGAATAGGCCGCTACAGGATTAGGTCATCGCAACAAGCGGAACGAACTCGTTTAATTCTTCGGGGTAATCCAATGTCCACGAACAAGGATCGACGCCAGAGCAATCGCCAGCCACGGGACGAGAGGGTGGTTGTCCAGATCGTATCGTCGACCCGGGACACCCTGCCCCCGGGCACGGTCGTGCGTTGCTCGACGAAGGACGTCTCCCCCGAAGGGCTCCGAATCCAGCTGGACCAGCAGGTACCGGAGGGCTTCGAGCTGGAGCTCTGGGTGGAGATTTCGAACCACGCCAGCAAGTTCTACCTGGCGGGCGAGGTCAAGTGGTGCCAGGAGCTCGAAGAAGGCAAGCGCTACCTGGTGGGCGTGTCCCTCTCCGAAGGCAAGACCGAGGACCTCGAGCTGTGGCGGTCGCTGCTGGACGGCAACGAGAACGACGAGCTCGACGAAGTCCGCGAGGCCTGATCCCATCGCTCCCTGAACCTGCCGGTCGTTTCGGCACTCTATCCTCAATTGACTTACAATCCGCCCGGCGGCTCCTTCGAGCCTGCCACCGGGTGACTGCATGCACGATCGACTGGCGCGCGCCCTATCGAAGATCGAACCGTTCACGGGACTCGACGAGGCGTCCCTGGACGAGGTGGCGGAGTCCTGCCGCTTCCAGCGCTTCGAGGCGAAACGCCAGATCATCGGCTACCAGGACGACTCCGACGACGTCTTCTTCATCGTCTCCGGCACCGTCCGCGTGGTGATTCACTCCCTCACCGGCAAGGAGATCTCCTATCGGGATCTGGAGGACGGCGAGATGTTCGGCGAGCTCGCCGCCATCGACGGGGAGCAGCGCTCGGCGAGCGTGGTGGCGGTGGCGGAGACTCTGCTGATCGCCATGCCGGAAACCGCCTTCCGGGAGACCATCAGGAATCACCCGGTGGTGGCGGACGCGGTGCTGCAGCGATTGACGCGCCTGGTACGGTTGTACTCCCAGCGGCTCTACGAGATGCGCACGCTGGACGTCCAGAGCCGCATCCGCGCCGAGCTGGTCCGGCTCGCCGAGGACTCCGTCGGCGAGGACAACACCGCTACCATCTCGCCCCTGCCCACCAGCGCCGACATTGCCGCGCGTGTGAACACCCGTCGCGAAGCCGTCTCCCGGGAGCTCGCGAGCCTGACCCGGAAGGGCCTCATCAAGCGCGAGCAGAAGGCGCTGATGATCCGTGACTTCGCCGGCCTCAATCAGCTCGTCGAATCCATGCTCGGAGAGTAGCGACAGCCGCCATTGGCTCGTTTTCAAAGCAAGGCGATGGTGCCGATCCCGGGCAATTCCGCGGATTTTGCTCTATATAATTTAGAACTTTAAATATTCCGTGTTTCCGGTTGAAATCTTTTGGCTAAACGGTAGTCTTGGAGCCGCAAAAAAGAACTTGGGGGAGGCTCGTGTGGGTCGCCTGAAAAATCAGGTGCTCGAGACACACACGTGAAGCCAACAGACACGTCGCAGCCTGATCACTTCCACCGCGTGGTGGATTGCCAGTGGGCGTGTCCCGCTCACACGGATGTGCCGGAATACATCCGCATGATCGCCCAGGGCCAGTTCACCGAGGCCTATCTCCTCAACCGCGAATCCAACGTTTTCCCCGGGATACTGGGCCGGGTATGCGACCGTCCCTGCGAGCCTGCCTGCCGCCGGGGCCGGGTGGAGGCCAAGCCCGTGGCCATCTGCCGTCTGAAACGGGTTGCGGCGGACCACCGGGATGACATCGCCGATCGGTTACCGGTGGTCCCCGAACGGAAGAACGGCAAGCGGGTCGCGCTCATTGGCGCCGGCTGTGCCTCGCTTACGGTGGCGAACGATCTGATGCCTCTCGGCTACGAATGCGTCGTATACGAGTCGACGAACCGGACCGGCGGACTCATGCGCACGAACATCCCCTCGTTCCGGCTTCCCGCGCGGGTGATCGACGACGAGATCGGCACGATCGTCGAATTCGGCGTGGACCTGCGCCTCGATACTCCGGTCGAGAGCATGCAGGCGCTGCTGGACGAAGGTTACGACGCCGTCTTCGTCGGCACCGGCGCGCCCTCGGGCAAGAATCTGGAGCTACCCGGGCGCGACGAGACCGAGAACATCCACATCGGGATCCAGTGGCTGACATCCGTCGCATTCGGCCACGTACACAGTATCGGCGAACGGGTCCTGATCATCGGCGGCGGCAATACCGCCATGGATTGTTGCCGGACCTCGTTGCGGCTCGGCGGCAAGGACGTCAAGGTGGTGGCGCGCAAACCCCGGCACCTCCTGAAGGCGTCGGACTGGGAGCTCGAGGATGCGGAGGAGGAGCGCATCGATCTACTTCTCAATCACTCTCCCGAAGCCTTCATCATCGAGAACGGTAAGCTCACCGGCATGAAGTTCTCCCGCGTGGAGTGGCACGAAGACGAGAGCGGCAGGCTCAGATCCACCGCCATCGAAGAGGTGGTGCTTCCCTGTGACGACGTGATTCTCGCCGTTGGCCAGGACAACGCGTTTCCGTTCATCGAGCGGGATATCGGCATCGAGTTCGACGAGTGGAACATGCCCGTCGTCGACGAGAAGACCTTTCAGTCCACCCGGAAGGGTGTCTTCTTTGGAGGGGATGCGGCCTTCGGACCGAAGAACATCATCTGGGCGGTGGAGCACGGGCACCAGGCCGCGATCTCGATCCACAAGCACTGCCAGGGGGAGCCGGTGAGCGAGCGGCTGCCTCCGGGGATGCACTTGAGCAGCCGGAAGATGGGTATCCACGAATGGAGCTATAGTAATGACTACAGCGCCATGGCCCGTCGGGCCGTGCCCCGGGTCGAATTGGAGAAGCGTTTCAAGGAGCTCGAGATCGAGGTCGAGCTGGGATTCTCCGCGGAGCAGACGCTCGAGGAGGTCGAACGCTGTCTCAACTGCGACGTGCAGACTGTGTTCTTCGATTCGCTTTGTATCGAATGCGACGCCTGCATCGATGTCTGTCCCGTGGACTGCCTGACGATCACGCACAATGGTGAAGAAGAGGATCTTCGAAAACGGCTCAAGGTCGCCACACTGGATGCCGATCAACCGATGTTCGTGTCCGGACCGCTGAAGCAGACAGGCCGGATCATGGTCAAGGATGAGAATGTCTGCGTTCATTGTGGGTTGTGCGCGGAGCGCTGCCCGACCGCTGCCTGGGACATGCAGAAGTCGACACTTCGCGTGCCCTACGCCAGTGATGAAGCTGGCGGGGTCGAGTTATGGAAGCCGTACAAAAAGGCGGGCTGAACGATCTCGTCATCAAGCTCGCCACCGTCAACGGGACGGGGTCCGCGAGCGCCAACAGCCTGTTGATGCGCGCCATCTTCCGCATGGGCGTTCCGGTCATGGGGCGAAACTACTTCCCATCCAACATCCAGGGGCTGCCCACCTGGTTCGAGATCCGCGTCAACCATCGCAGACATCTCGCACGCACCGGGCGCGTCGACCTCATGGTCGCGATGAATGCCGAGACCTATCGCGACGATCTGGCGGAAGTGAGCCCCGGCGGTACGCTCATCTACGATTCCACCTGGCCGCGGGATGCGACCCTGGCCCGGGAGGACGTCGAGATTCTCGGGATTCCTCTGGCCAGAATGTGCAACGAGGCCTTCACCGGGGTCCGCCCGCGTATCCTGATGAAGAACGTCGCCTACGTCGGCGCGCTCGCGGCGCTGCTCGACGTGGACATGGACGTCCTGCGAGGACTGCTCGAGGAGACATTCGCCGCCAAGCCGAAGCTCGTGGGCCCCAACCTCGAGGCCATCGATCTCGGCTTCCAGTACGCCAGCCAGAATTTCGACTGCCCGCTGCCAACGCGGCTCCAACGGCTCGACGAGCGCCGCGAGCACATACTCATCGACGGTAACACAGCGGCGGCGCTTGGCTGCGTCTACGCCGGGGCCACGTTCGCGGCCTGGTACCCGATCACCCCGTCGACATCGCTGATGGATGGCTTTCGCACCTTCTGCGATCACTTCCGGAAAGATCCGGTCACGGGTAAGAATCGCTTCTGCGTGCTGCAGGCCGAGGACGAGCTCGGCGCAATCGGCATGACCGTCGGCGCCGGTTGGAGCGGCGCGCGTGCGTTTACCTCCACAAGCGGACCGGGGATCTCGCTCATGAACGAGTTCCTCGGGTTCGCCTACTTCGCCGAGGTCCCGGTGGTGCTGTTCGATGTACAACGGGCGGGGCCCTCGACGGGACTGCCGACCCGCACGCAGCAGTCCGACCTCCTCGCCTGCGCCTATGCTTCCCACGGCGACACGCGGCATGTCTTGTTGCTGCCGGCGAACCCGGAGGAGTGCTTCCAGTTCGCCGTCGCCGCGTTCGACCTCGCCGAGCGGCTGCAGACCCCGGTGATCGTCATGAGCGATCTGGACATCGGCATGAACGATTGGATGTGCCGAAATCTCCGGTGGGACGACGACTACCGGCCGGACCGCGGTAAGGTGCTGAGCGCGGAAGAGCTCGAGGAGTTGCCGCAGTTCCAACGTTATCTCGACGAGGACGGCGACGGCATCTGCTATCGCACCTACCCCGGCGAGCACCCCAAGGGCGGCTATTTCACCCGGGGTTCCGGGCACAACGCGGCGGCACGCTACACGGAGAACGCCGATGAGTACCAGGAAGGGATGGATCGACTCATCCGCAAATTCGAGACCGCCAAGGATCTCGTGCCGACGCCCGTGCTGGTGAGCGCCGCGCAGGCCACGACCTGGGGTGTGATCTCATTCGGGAGCTCCGATGGCGCGATCCGTGAAGCGATCGAGCAGCTGGCGGAGCAGGGCATCCATGCCGACTATTTGAGGGTGCGGTCCTTCCCCTTCGGCGCCGACGTGCAGAAGTTCCTGGACAACCACGAGCGGATCTTCGTCGTCGAGCAGAATCGCGACGCACAGCTGCGCTCACTTTTGAGTCTCGAGCTGGATGTCGCGAAGGAACGGCTCATCTCCGTGCTCCACTACAACGGACTTCCCATCGACACGCCGTTCGTCTACAAGGCGGTCTACGAGCAAGTCAAACAGAGTGCCGCGGCATGACCTTTATCACCAAGCCGAAGATCAACTATGCGGGTCAGGCCAGGAATGGGCTCGACCTCACCACGCGGGACTACGAGGGTACGATCTCGACGCTCTGTGCCGGTTGCGGGCACGACTCGATCAGTGCCGCGCTGATTCAGGCGTTCTTCGAGCTCGACATCCTGCCCCACAAGGTTGCCAAGTTCTCCGGAATCGGCTGCTCGT
>CBDTYP010000174.1:0-6761 GCA_965364645.1 uncultured Gammaproteobacteria bacterium
GAACGTGCCGGAGGCGGCTCCCTCGCTGGTGGACGCGCTGACCGACGGCGACGTGTCCGTGCGCATCGCGGCGCTTCCCGCCGTCGCGCGGCTGAACGTCACGTCCGCGTGGGACGACGTGGTGGCTTGCCTCTCGGATCCGGAGGCGGAGGTACGGGCCCGGGCCGTGGCGACTCTGAGACGCCTGGCGAAGGACAGCAATAACTTCCCCATGCACGTGCACCCGCTCCTCGACGACCCGGTGCCGGCGGTGCGCGCGGTCGCGGCGGCGTCACTCCTGAACGCGGGCCCCCACGAGCGTGCCGAGGCGACGCTGCGGGAACTGGCCGGCGCCGAGGACGCCGAGTCCCGGGTCGAGGCGTTGAACAGCCTCGGCACGTGGGGCGGCGAAGCGGCTTTCGAGATCGCCGCGGCGGCGCTGGGAGACCCTCAGCCCGTCGTGCGGCGCGCCGCCGCCGCGGCCCTCGCGCACTTGGATGACCCCCGCTGCCCCGCTACCCTCGTCGATGCGCTCCGGGACGACGACGGCTCGGTGCGCGAAGTCGTGGCCGCATCCATCGAAGCGATCGGCACACCGGCCCTGCAGCGCACCGTGGATGCGCTGCGCGATCCGGAACTCGAGGACGGTGCCCTGCTCGCCCTCGACAGGATGCACGTGGAAGACCACGCGGACGCCATTCGCCGCTACGCCCGGGATCGCATCACGAAGGCGCTGCACTACCACGGCCTGTGGCACGCGGCGGAGATGTTCTTGCGAGGGAACGATCGCGGCCGGCTGCTGGTGGATTCCCTGCGCTGGGTTGCGACGCATCACGGTATCAACGTGCTGCGCGCGATCGGCACGCTGGAGGACGGCAATGCCGTGCGGGTCGCCATCGACAGTCTCGGCAGCAACGACCCCCTGCAGCTCGCCAACGCGGTGGAGACGCTTGACTCGATTGCCGACCGGGACATCGTGCGCCCCGTCCTGCGCCTGTGGGACCCGAGCGACGAGAGTCCTCTCGACTACGCCAACGTTCCCCAGGAGGAAGCGCTTCGCCAATCGCTGCGGGAATCGAGCGGATGGCTGCGCGCGTGTGCCGCCCTGGCGGCGAACGACATCGACACCGAAGACATTCGATCGGAGCTCGCCCGCCTGGCGGAATCGGATCCCGACAAGATAGTGCGCGAGACGGCCGCCGCCGCGCTCGACGGAGGAAAACCAATGGAAACTCTACAAACATTGTCGATCATGGAGAGGATTCTGTTCCTGAAGCGCGTGCCGCTCTTCGCGAACCTTCCTCCCGCCGAGCTGAAGCAGGTGGCCACCATCGCCGACGAGCATCTGTTCATCGACGGCGAGATCATCGCCGATCAGAACGAGCCCGGCGACGAGCTCTATGTGATCGTTTCGGGGAAGGTGCGGGTGACGGTGAACACCAACGGCGACACGGACACGGAGCTCGCGCTGCGTGGCGCCGGGGAGTATGTCGGCGAGATGGCCGTCATCAGCCACCGCCCGCGCATGGCGCGACTGGTGGCAGCCGGCGACGTGCGCACGCTGTGCATCGGCCAGAAACAGTTCGAGGGAATCCTGCGCGAACGCCCGGAGACGAGCCTCGCGGTAATGCGCGAGCTCTGCGACCGCCTCCGCGAACGGGAAAGCGCTTCCCACTGAAAGCAAAACAATCAAGCGGGTTAGACCCGCTAGATTTGGTAGACTCCCGGCAACCACTTGCCGGAGACACGGCCATGCCACTCGAATCTATCGCAACCGCCTACCGATGGCCCGCACTGATCCTGTTGATCGGCGCCATGTGGATGGGCCAATCCGTGGAGCTCGAGCAAAGCGGTCTGTCATTCAACGATAACATTGCCGCCGCAAAGGGCGGTGGCGGTGGCGGCGGCGGTGGCGGTGGCGGCGGCGGTGGCGGCGGCGGCGGCGGCGGCGGCGGTGGCGGCGGTAACGGCGGCGGTAACGGCGGCGGCAACGGCGGCGGCAACGGCGGCGGCAACGGCGGCGGTAACGGAAACGGAAACGGGAATTCCGGTGGCCATGGCGGCGGCAACAGCGCCTCTGCCGGAGGTCACGGCGGCGGCAAGGGCGGTTCCGGTCACGGCAAAGGTAGAGGCCACGGACACAGCGGCCACGGTCATGCCCATGGCGGTCGTGGACACGGGAAAGCATCCCGGCACGGCGTCCGCGCGTCTTCGCTCGGATCGTTGAATGCCGCGCACGCATCGGCGACCGCGCGCGCAAACGCCGCACCGAATTCCGCAGTTGGCGCCATTGCAGCGTTCGCGGATGCCGTGGAATCCACCGAGCTCTCGAACAAGCAACGGGTCGAAGCGGCGGCCCAGGCACTCGCCTCGAAAGCCAACAAGCCGATCACGGCACCGGTCGTGGCCCGGGTCGGAAACCTGGCAAACGTGGAAGTCAGTCGCCGGGAGGCGCGGGCCATCGCCCGTCGCGCGGCCGAGATCCAGGGCGGCGACAACTAGGCGCCTCGCGGCGTATCCCGTTCGAAGAGATCCTCTACGAGCGCGCGGGAGAGTTTTCCATCCACCGTCACTTTCTCGGCTGCCTGGAACGCCTCGATGGCAGCGCGGGTCTTCGGGCCGGCGATGCCGTCGGCGGGCCCGGGCGCGTACCCGAGCGCCCGCAGGCGTAGCTGCACGTAGAGAACCGTCGGCACATCCGTGTATCCCGAAGCGTCTCTCGGCGTAAAGCGCGCGTTCTTCGCGTCTGCCCTTGCCCGCGCATCCGGCGTGAGCCGGTCCGCCATCTTGTCTCGAAGCGCGGCGGCGTCCTCGTAGCCGTTGGCGGCGGCGACACTGAACCACCGGTATGCCCGGCGGGGGCTCTCTGGTACGCCGAACCCGGACGCGAACATCACGCCCAGGGCGTATTGCGCCTGGGGATGCCCGCCGCGGGCCGCCTTCCCGTACCAGCGCGCCGCCCACTCCGCATTCACCGCGACGCCGATGCCGTCGACGTATGCCTGACCCAGCAGAAACTGCGCCTTCGGGTGTCCCTGGGCGGCAGCACGCTCGAGAAACGAGAGGCCGAGCGGCACGTCCTGCTCGACGCCGATGCCGCCATAAAAACTGGAGCCGACCAGAAACTGCGCGCCGGCATCGCCGAGATCCGCAGCCCTGTTGATCCACTGCGCAGACAGATCGAGATCTTCCGGAACGCCGTCACCCACGGCGTACGCGAGCCCGAGCTCGTAGGCGGCGCCCGCATGCCCCAGCTCGGCCGCCGCGCGGAACTGTGCCGAGGCGTCCCGCGCATCGCCCGCGGCCCGCGCCTTCAATGCGCGATCATAGGCAGCTTTCGCCCGCGCCTGTTCCTCTGCCGTGGGCGGCTTCTGCCACGGATCGTCGTACACGGCACAGCCGCTAATCAACAGGACGGCGAGAAGTCCCGCGCGTATACCCCGCAGAAGCGATGGCCCAATCATGGCCCAAGCATATCCTTCGACGGTGGAATGACGCGAAATAAATCACGTGGGTCAGACCCGCTTGATTCCACGGCGGAAATCAAACGGACCTGACCCCCTGTGACTAGATCAGGAGTTGTACGCCCGCTCTTCGTGCTGACTGATGTCGAGACCGTCGACCTCTTCTTCCTCGCTGACCCGCAGCCCGATGATGGCATCGACGACCTTCAGGATTACGAAGGTCACGACGGCCGTCCAGGCAAGGGTGGCGGCTACGCCGATAAGCTGCGTGAACACCTGTCCGCCCATGCTGACGCCATCGGGGAGGCCCGCGCCGCCGAGAGACGAGGCGACGAAGACGCCGGTCAGCGTGGTGCCGAGCACGCCGCCCACCCCGTGCACCGGGAAGACGTCCAGCGAGTCGTCGATCTTCAACGAGCGCTTGATGTAGCCCGTGGCAAGGAAGCAGATGACGCCCGCGCTCAGGCCGATGGCCAGGGCGGCCACGGGACCCACGAATCCGGACGCCGGCGTGATGGTGCCGAGGCCCGCCACCATGCCGGTGACGATCCCGAGCACGCTCGGCTTGCCGTAACGCCACCACTCCATGAACATCCAGGCGAGCGATCCGGCGGCGGCGCTGATGTGTGTCACCAGCATCGCCATCCCCGCGTCGGATCCGGCCGCGATGGCGCTGCCGGCGTTGAAGCCGAACCATCCGACCCAGAGCATGCCCGCACCGGCGACGGTGAGGGAGAGGTTGTGGGGCGGCATGGCGGTCGTCGGGAAACCCCGCCGATTGCCCAGCACGACTGCCGCGACGATGGCCCCGACACCGGCCGTGATGTGCACCACGGTGCCGCCGGCGAAATCCAGCACACCCAGCTCGCCGAGCCAGCCGCCGCCCCAGACCCAGTGGCAGACGGGCAGGTAGACCAGCGTGAGCCACAGGGCGGAGAAGCAGAGCATCGCCGAGAAGCGCATGCGCTCGGCGAAACCGCCGACGACCAGCGCAGGCGTGATGATGGCGAAGGTGAGCTGGAACATGACGAACACGGTCTCCGGGATCGTCCCTGAGACCGACTCCCGGCCGACCGCCGAGAGGAACGCGTTCGAGAGTCCGCCGATGACCGCCTGCGCGCCGCCGCCGTCGCTGAAGGCCAGGCTGTAGCCATACAGGAGCCACAGGATCGACACCATGCAGGTGATGGAGAAGCACTGCATGAGCACCGACAGCGCGTTCTTGCTGCGCACGAGTCCCGCGTAGAAGAGCGAGAGACCCGGGATCGTCATGAACAGCACGAGCGCGGTGGCGGTCAGTATCCAGGCGGTGTCGCCGGAGTCGATGGCGTCCTGGGCGAAGACCGCGGCGGGCGCACCGAAGAGCAGGAGCCCGCCAAGGAAGTTGCGTTTGATGGCGTTCACAGGGCCTCACTCCCGGTCTCGCCGGTGCGAATCCGCACCGCCTGCTCCACCGTGTTGACGAAGATCTTGCCGTCGCCGATCTTCCCGGTGCGCGCGGCGTTGTTGATGGCCTCGATGGCGCGCTCGACGGCGTCGTCGTCGACCACCACCTCGATCTTCATCTTCGGCACGAAGTTCACGACGTACTCCGCGCCGCGATAGAGCTCCGTGTGCCCCTTCTGGCGCCCGAACCCCTTCACCTCGCTTACCGTCATGCCCGCGACGCCGACCTCACCGAGAGATTCGCGCACGTCGTCGAGCTTGAAGGGTTTGATGATTGCTACGATCTGCTTCATCCAGCTGTCCCCTGTTGTCGTTTCCTGGTGACCAAACAGTGCAGAAAGCGTGCCACTCGGCGGGGTCCTGATTTACTCCCATTGCCGTGTCTCACCATCGAACGAGTGCACCAACATGGGCCTCCGCCCCCCGGCCCGCACGCTTTTGGTGCACGAACAGTGCCCCATTCCCCGCGTCAACGCCTATCATTGGCGCTGCAATGAGGAGCACAGCCCATGAACCATGAATCCATCGAGAGCCTGCCGGAGCTCGTCAACGGCGACGCCTGGCTCACCCACCGGGGGCGCTTTCTCGACGTCAGCCTCATGCTGGAGGTGGGAGAGACTCAGTACCTGATCCGCATCCGGGAGGGTGGCGTCGAGTCCGTCGAGCGCGGGCCCTTCGTGATGCCGGCCTGGGCGTTCGCGTTGCGGGCCTCGGAGGAGGACTGGGATACGTTCTGGCGCGCATCCCCGCCGCCGGGCTATCACGATCTGGTGGCGATGCTGAAGTTCAAGCGCCTCACCCTCGACGGCGATCCCTACCCCTTCATGACCCACATCCGTTACTTCAGGGATCTGCTGGGGCGGCTGCGCCACGGAGCGGTGACATGAGTGCCGCACCGGATCCCGTGTTCGAGCCCGTCGTCGGGCGTTACCTGAATCTCGATTTGCTGGGGAAACCCCACCGCCTCTATATCGAAGAAGCAGGTGAAGGCATCCCGCTGGTCTGCCTGCACACCGCCGGCTCGGACTCGCGCCAGTACCGCGCGATCATGAACGACCCGGACATCACCAAGGACTTTCGGGTCATCGCCTTCGACATGCCCTGGCACGGCAAGTCGTCACCGCCGGCCGGCTGGCACACCTTCGAGTACACGCTCACATCGATAGACTACGTAGAGATGATCCTCACGGTGTGCGACGCGCTCGCGCTGGACCGGCCGGTGATCATGGGCTGCTCCATCGGCGGGCGCATCGTCCTGCATCTGGGCCTCCAGTACCCGGAGCGCTTCCGCGCACTCATCGGGCTGCAGTCCGGCGCGCACGCCGAGCCCTACTACGACCTGCAATGGCTGCACCGTCCCGACGTGCACGGCGGCGAGATGGCGGCGGGTATGGTGGCGGGACTCATCGGCCCGGCGGCTTCGGAGTTCGATCGCTGGGAAACGTTGTGGCACTACTCCCAGGGAGGACCCGGCGTCTTCCGCGGCGATCTCTACTTCTATACGGTGGACGGGGACGTGCGCGACAAGGTGGGAGGGATCGATACGAACATCTGCCCGCTCTATCTCTTGACCGGGGAGTACGACTACTCCTGCACCCCCGACGACACGCAAGCGCTCGCGGAGAGCATCGAGGGCGCGAAGGCAACCATCATGAAAGGCATGGGGCACTTCCCCATGAGCGAAGATCCGGAGGGGTTTCTGTCTTATCTGCGACCGGTGCTCGAGGAGATCGCCGGGATCAATCCATGAACATCACCATTCTCGACGACTACTTCGATACCCTTCGCACCCTCGATTGCTTCGACAAACTCGCGGGGCACGACGTCACCGTCTGGAACGATCACGTGCAGGACGTCGACGCGCTGGCCGAA
>CBDTYP010000175.1:0-6744 GCA_965364645.1 uncultured Gammaproteobacteria bacterium
TGGCGGAGGGGGTCGGCGCCATCGTCGTGCTGGCCGGCGGGCGCATGGCCGACGCGCCGGAGTACGGCGGCGACACCGTCGGTCGCTACTCCCTGGAGCGCCTGCGTTACGGTGCGCGCCTCTCCCGCGAGACGGGACTGCCCCTGCTCCTGAGCGGCGGTCGCGTGTACGACGAGCCCGCATCCGAGGCATCACTGATGCGCGACGTGCTGGTCGACGAGCTCGGCGTACCGGTGCGCTGGCTGGAGGAGACGAGCCGCAACACCGCGGAGAACGCCCGCTACAGCGCGGAGATCCTCGCGAGGGAAAACGTCGCCGGGATCATACTGGTGACCCACGCCGCCCACATGCCCCGGGCCGTACAGGCGTTCGAGGGTCAGGGTCTGCAGGTCTACGCGGCGCCCACGGCATACCGCAGCGGCGGCGGCGGGCGGGCGGGGCTCCTGGACTGGTTGCCGAGCGCGGACGCCCTGCAACGCAGCCGGGCGGGATTGCACGAGCTGCTGGGACGCGTCTGGTACAGCATCCGCTACTAATCAAGCGGGTCAGGCCCGTTTGATTCTTTTAATCCCGGCTTCTTACCGTCGAGCGCAATCGGCCGTCGGCCAGGCGCGTGTCGATGTCCTCGCCCGCCTTCACCTGACCGGCGGCACGCACCAGCGCGCCGTCGTCCGCGCGGGTGACGATGGCGTAGCCGCGATCCAGCGTGGCCTTGGGGCCGACCGCCTCCAACGCCCGCACGATGCCGGCGAGGCGCGTGCGCTGGGAGAGCACGTAGCGTCCGCCCCCGTGATGCAGTCGCTGGGTGAGCTGACGCCAGGTGTCCCGGTGCCGCGCGAGCACCTGGGAAGGATCCCGCTGACGCAGCCGCGCGTCGACAGCGGTTATCCGGGCCCGCCGGTGCGTATCCTGCTGGAGGATGGCGCGGGCCATGCGGGCCATCATCGCGTCGAGACCCTGGGACAGATCGAAGAGCCGGCGCCGGGGATGCACCAGGCGCCGGGTCAGCGTGGCGAGCAGGCGCCGCTCCTCCGCGATCCGTCTGCGTGCGTGGCGGCCGAGGCGATCGACGCCCCTGCCGAGCTGCAGACGCCACTCGCCCGCCTCGGGACTCACCAGCTCCGCCGCCGCGGAAGGCGTGGCGGCCCGCCGGTCGGCGGCGAAGTCGGCGATGGTGACGTCCACCTCGTGGCCGACCCCCGTGACCACCGGCACCTTGCAGCGGCGGATGGCGCGGGCCACGGCCTCCTCGTTGAAGGCCCACAGATCCTCGAGGGATCCCCCGCCCCGGGCGAGTATGAGCACGTCGCACTCGTCCCGTTCGCTGGCCGTGTCCAGCATGCGGACGATCGCCGGCGCCGCCTCCGCGCCCTGCACCGGTACCGGGTAGATGAGCACGGGGATGGCGGGGAAGCGGCGCGCGAGGATGCTGAGAATGTCCCGCAGCGCGGCGCCGGTGGGCGAGGTGACGACGCCGATCTGTCCCGGCAGGGTTGGCAGGGGCCGCTTGTCCGCCTCGTCGAAGAGTCCTTCCCCGGCCAGGCGTTTCTTCAGGGCCTCGAAGGCGCGGCGCAGGGCCCCGGCGCCGGCTTCTTCCAGGAACTGCACGATGAGCTGGTAGTCACCCCGTTCCGGATAGAGGCTGATGCGGCCCTGGGCGAGCACCTGCTGGCCGTCCTCCGGTGCGAAGTCGATGCGCCGGTTGTGCATGCGGAACATGGCGCAGCGCAGCTGGCAACGATCGTCTTTCAGCGAGAAGTAGATGTGCCCCGAGCGGGGCCGGGCGAGGTTCGAGATCTCCCCTTCCACCCAGATACGCGGGAAGTTGTCCTCGAGGAGCGCGCGAGCCTCGAGATTGAGCTCCGAGACGGTATAGACGTTACGTCCCTCTCCGTCGTCACCCCGTCCGTGATTCATGGGGCGCACTGTACCGGTCCGCGACGGGCGCCAACAAGGATGGCGGGCCAGGAAAGCGACAATCATTTGCATTTACTAACGATGAACGATCACTTAGCATGTTCGGCTAACTTCAGTCTCGCGCAGGAGTACTTCCAGGAATGCAAGACATCGACGAAGCCCTCACCTTTGACGACGTCCTCCTGGTCCCACGTTACTCCGACATACTGCCGCGCGAAGCCAGCCTCGACTCGAGGCTCACCCGGGACATCTCCCTCAAGATCCCGCTGATCTCGGCGGCCATGGATACGGTCACCGAGTCGCGCCTCGCGATAACGGTCGCCCAGGAAGGCGGCATCGGCATCATCCACAAGAACATGACCGCCGAGGAGCAGGCGCGCCAGGTGCTGTCGGTGAAGAAGTTCGAGAGCGGCGTCATCGGCGATCCCATCACCGTCTCGCCCAAGGCGAGCATCCGCGAGGTGCTGGACCTCACCCGGGAATACGACATCTCCGGCGTCCCGGTGGTGGACGGCGAGGAGCTCGTCGGCATCGTCACCAGCCGCGACCTGCGCTTCGAGACCCACTTCGACGCGCCGGTGGCGACGATCATGACGCCAAAGGATCGCCTGGTCACGGTGCGCGAAGGCGCGGACAAGACCGAAATCATCGAGAAGCTCCACGCCCACCGCATCGAGAAGCTGCTGGTGGTGAACGGCGGCTTCCAGCTGCGCGGGCTCATCACCGTCAAGGACATCCAGAAGGCCAGCGAGTACCCGGATGCCTGCAAGGACGATCAGGAGCGGCTGCGGGTCGGCGGCGCCGTCAGCACTGGCGAGGGCACCGACGAGCGGGTCGAGGGGCTCGTGGACGCGGGCATCGACGTCATCGTCGTCGACACCGCCCACGGTCACTCCCAGGGCGTCATGGAGCGGGTGCGTTGGATCAAATCCAACTTCGACGGCGTGCAGGTGATCGCCGGCAACATCGCCACCGGCGAGGCCGCCCACGATCTCGTGCAGGCCGGCGCCGACGCGGTCAAGGTGGGCATCGGGCCCGGCTCCATCTGCACCACCCGCATGGTGGCCGGCGTCGGCGTGCCCCAGCTGACCGCTATCGCCAACGTGGCCGCGGCGTTGGAAGGCAGCCCGGTGCCGTTGATCGCCGACGGCGGCGTGCGCTACTCCGGCGACATCGCCAAGGCGGTGGCGGCCGGCGCCCACGCCGTCATGATCGGGAGCCTCTTTGCCGGCACCGAGGAGTCGCCGGGCGAGGTGGAGCTCTACCAGGGTCGCTCCTACAAGTCCTACCGCGGCATGGGCTCGCTGGGCGCCATGTCCCAGCAGCAGGGCTCGCGGGATCGCTACTTCCAGGGCGAGACCACGGAACTCGAGAAGCTGGTGCCCGAGGGCATCGAAGGCCGGGTGCCCTACAAGGGCAGCCTCACCGCGGTCATCCATCAGCTGACGGGAGGCCTTCGCGCCAGCATGGGATACACGGGCAGCGCGACGCTCGCGGACATGCGCAAGAACGCCAAGCTCGTTCGCGTCTCCCACGCCGGCATGCGCGAGAGTCACGTCCACGACGTGGCCATCACCAAGGAAGCCCCGAACTATCGGGCGGACTGAAGGAATCCACCTCCGTTGTCAGCGGCCCAGCAAACGGACATCCATGCCGATCGCATCCTGATCCTGGATTTCGGCTCTCAGTATACGCAGCTCATCGCCCGCCGGGTGCGCGAGGCCCGGGTCTACTCCGAGATCCGCGCCTTCGACATGGACCCGGACGCTATCGCGGAGTTCGCGCCCAGAGGCATCATCCTCTCCGGCGGCCCCGAGTCGATCTACGAGTCACCCGACGTGCGCGCCCCCCGGGCCGTCTACGAGATGGGCGTCCCGGTGCTCGGCATCTGCTACGGCCTGCACACCATGGCGGAGCAGCTCGGTGGGCGCGTCGAAGGATCCGACACGCGGGAGTTTGGCTACGCGCAGGTGCGCGCCCGCGGCCACTCCCGTCTGCTGAAGGACATCGAGGATCACACGAGCGACGAAGGCTACGGGCTCCTCGACGTCTGGATGAGCCACGGCGACAGCGTTACCGCCATGCCCGACGGCTTCAAGCTCATCGCCTCCACCGACAACGCGCCGCTCGCCGGGATGGCCGACGAGTCCCGTCATTTCTACGGCATCCAGTTCCACCCCGAGGTGACGCATACCCGCCAGGGCGCGCGCATCCTGTCGCGCTTCGTGCACGAGATCTGCGGGTGCGGGGAGCAGTGGACACCGAAACAGATTATCGACGACAGCATCGAACGGATCCGCGCGCGGGTCGGTGACGATCAGGTGTTGCTGGCGCTCTCCGGGGGTGTGGACTCGTCCGTCGTGGCGGCGCTGCTGCACAACGCCATCGGCGACAAGCTCACCTGCATCTTCGTCGACAACGGCTTGCTGCGTCTGAACGAGGGCGATCAGGTCATGGCGACCTTCGCCGAGCACCTCGGCGTGAAGGTCATCCGGGTCGACGCGGAGGATCGTTTCCTCGGCGCGCTCTCCGGGGTCGCGGATCCGGAGCAGAAGCGCAAGATCATCGGCAACCTGTTCATCGAGATCTTCGAAGAGCAGGCGAAGGCTCTCGACGATATCCACTGGCTCGCCCAGGGCACCATTTACCCCGACGTGATCGAGTCTGCTGGCGCCGCCACCGGCAAGGCCCACGTGATCAAGTCCCATCACAACGTGGCGGGTCTGCCGGAGCGCATGAACATGGAGCTCGTCGAGCCCTTGAGAGAGCTCTTCAAGGACGAGGTGCGCACCATCGGCGTGGAGCTCGGGTTGCCCTCGGATCTCGTGTACCGGCACCCCTTCCCGGGACCGGGGCTGGGCGTGCGCATCCTCGGCGAGGTGCAGAAAGACTATGCGGATGTGCTGCGCCGGGCGGACGACATCTTTATCGGCGAGCTGCGCGCCCACGATCTCTACGACAAGGTCAGCCAGGCCTTCGCGGTCTACCTTCCCGTGCGTTCCGTCGGCGTCATGGGCGACGCGCGCCGCTACGAGCACGTAATCGCGCTCCGGGCCGTGGAGACCATCGACTTCATGACGGCGCGCTGGGCCCACCTGCCCTACGAGTTCCTGGAGCTGGTCTCCAACCGCATCATCAACGAGGTGCCGGGGATCTCCCGGGTCGCCTACGATGTCTCCAGCAAGCCGCCGGCCACCATCGAGTGGGAGTAGGGCGTGAGCGCTGATGCATCCGCCCGATCCGCAATCGCTACGGATCGCGGCTGGATGCAGCGGGCGCTCGCACTGGCGGATCATGCCGCCTCCGTCGGCGAGGTGCCCGTGGGCGCGGTGCTGGTGCGCGACGGCGAGGAGCTCGGTGCCGGCTGGAACGCCCCCGTCGCCAGCAACGATCCCACCGCCCACGCCGAGATCGTCGCGCTGCGTGCCGCGGCCGCCGCGGCGGGCAACTACCGGCTGCCCGGCAGCACCCTCTACGCCACCATGGAGCCCTGCCCCATGTGCGCGGGCGCCATCGTCCAGGCACGCGTGGCGCGGGTGGTGTACGCGGCGAAGGACGAACGCTGGGGAGCCGTGGAGAGCGTCTTCGAGATCCTCGGCTCGGGCCGGCTCAACCATCATGTGGACTGCGAGGGCGGGCTGCTCGCCGACGACTCGACACGGCTATTGAAGGAGTTTTTCGCTTCCCGGCGATAGCACTGCTATGTAGGAGCGAGCTTGCTCGCGAATGAGGCCTCATTCGCGAGCAAGCTCGCTCCTACAGGGGGATCGACATGAGTCACCACGACACTGAGATCTACGCCCTCGCCGAACGCGTAGGCGAAGCGCTCCTGGCCCGGGATCTCATGCTATCCACCGCCGAATCCTGCACCGGCGGGCTCATCGCCGCGGCCATCACCGCCATCCCCGGCAGCTCCGCCTGGTTCGAGCGCGGCTTCGTGACCTACTCCAACCAGGCGAAGCGGGAGATGCTGGGGGTGCATCCCGCCACCCTCCAGAATCACGGCGCCGTCAGCGAGGCGGTCGTCGCGGAGATGGCGGAAGGGGCCATCTCCGCCAGCGACGCACAAGCGAGCGTCGCTGTCAGCGGCGTCGCCGGGCCCGGCGGCGGCAGCGCGACGAAGCCGGTGGGCCTCGTGTGCCTCGCCTGGGGGATGCAACGCAGTCCGACCCGCGCCCGCTCCGTGCGCTGCGAGGGGGATCGCGAGGACGTGCGCCGCCAGGCGGTGGTCCTGGCCCTGGAGGGTATTCTCGAAATGCTGTCCGGAGCGCCCGCGGACCGGTGACGGAACGCCGGCGGCTGTTCTTCGCCCTCTGGCCCGACGACGACACGCGCCAGGCGCTGGCGGCTCTCACGGAGGAGCACCTCCCGGCCGGAGCCGGCCGTCCCGTGGAGGCGCGGAACCTGCACCTTACCCTCGCGTTCCTGGGCAGCGTCGACGGCGCCTTCCGCGACTGCGCCGAACGGGCCGCGGTAACCGTCTCCGGCGCGCCCTTCGTGCTCGAGCTCCGGCGCATCGGCCATTGGCCCCGGCCCCGGGTGCTGTGGTCAGCCCCGGGATCGGCGCCCGATGCGCTCGTCGGGCTCGTCGCGGCGCTGGGAAATGCCCTCGTTCCGTGCGGCTACGTCCCGGAGACGCGTCCGTATCGTGCCCATATCACCCTGGCCCGCAAGGTGCGCGGGCCCCTCGACGACATCCAGGGCGGCGCCGATCACGCGCCGGTGCGCTGGCCCGTGACCGATTTTCACCTGGTGGCGTCGGAGACCCATCCACGGGGCGCGCGTTACACGCCCCTCGCGCGCTGGCCGCTGGGCCAACCTTCTATG
>CBDTYP010000176.1:0-6702 GCA_965364645.1 uncultured Gammaproteobacteria bacterium
GCGCACTTCCGCGTCCTCGCCGAGCGGGTGAAACGCGGCGTCTACGAGATGGGCGGCTTCCCGCTGGAGTTTCCCGTCATGTCGCTGGGCGAGACGCTCATGCGCCCCACCACCATGATGTTCCGCAACCTGGTCAGCATGGACGTGGAAGAGTCCATCCGCGCCAATCCCGTCGACGGCGTCATTCTGCTGGTGGGTTGCGACAAGACCACGCCGGCGTTGCTCATGGGCGCCGCGAGCTGCGATCTCCCCACCATCGCGGTATCCGGCGGCCCGATGTTGAACGGGCGCTTCCGTGACGAGCAGATCGGTTCCGGCACCCATGTGTGGAAGTTCGAAGCCATGGTGCGCAGCGGCGAGATGGACATGCAGGAGTTCATGGATGCCGAGGCGTGCATGTCCCGTTCGGTGGGCAGCTGCATGACCATGGGCACCGCATCGACCATGGCGAGCATGGTGGAGGCGCTCGGCATCGGGCTGCCCACCAACGCGGCCATTCCCGCGGCCGACTCACGGCGAAACGTGCTCGCGCACATGGCCGGGCGGCGCATCGTCGAGCTGGTGGAAGAAGACGTCAAGATGTCCGACATCATCACCCGGGACGCGCTGGAGAATGCCATGCGCACCAACGGCGCGATCGGCGGCTCGACGAACGCGGTCATACATCTGCTCGCGCTCGCCGGGCGCCTCGGCGTCGAGCTTTCCCTCGACGATTGGGATGAATTCGGGCGCGACGTTCCCTGCATCGTCAACCTGATGCCGTCGGGCGAGTATCTGATGGAAGACTTCTACTACGCCGGTGGGCTGCCGGCGGTGCAACGGGAGCTCTGCGAGCACGGCCTGCTCCAAAAGGAAGCTCTGACGGTGAGCGGCGGCACCATCTGGGACAACTGCAAGGATTCCGAGTGCTTCAATCGGGAGGTCATCCACAGCATGGACGCGCCCTTCAAGTCCCAGGGCGGCATCGCTGTCTTGCGCGGCAACCTCGCGCCCGGCGGCGCGATCCTCAAGCCGTCCGCGGCATCGCCGGAGCTCATGCAGCATCGCGGCCGGGCGGTCGTGTTCGAGGACATCGACGACTACAAGGCGCGGGTCGACGATCCGGCGCTCGACATCGATCCAAGCTGCGTGATGGTGCTGAAGAACTGTGGACCCAAGGGCTATCCGGGCATGCCGGAGGTCGGCAACATGGGTCTGCCGGCGAAGATCCTGCGCGACGGCGTCACGGACATGGTGCGTATATCCGACGCGCGCATGAGCGGGACCGCCTACGGCACCGTGGTGCTGCACACCGCGCCGGAGGCCGCCGCGGGCGGACCCCTGGCTCTGGTGGAGAACGGCGACATGATCGAGCTCGATGTAGAGTCCCGCCGCCTGCACCTGGACGTCTCCGACGACGAGCTCGCCAGACGCCGCGCGGACTGGGAGCCGGCGGCGCCGCCCCAGGAACGCGGCTACGCCAACCTGTACGTGGAGACCGTCAACCAGGCCGACGCCGGATGCGATCTGGATTTTCTGGTGGGCGGCAGCGGGGCGCCGGTACCGAGGGAGAGTCACTAGAACCATGTCTTCCACGAAAACACCGATCGACGATCAGGCCTGCATCGCACCGGTTGCATCCGCAGCGTCCGCTTACATGAGCGCCGTGGACATGGAATGGGAAGCAACGGAGAGCGAGGGCTTCTGGGTAAAGCGGCTCTACGAGGATCCGGCGCGGCGTGAGATCACGTGGCTCATGCGCATCGATGCAGGCGCCTACTCGCCGCCCCATGCCCACGAGGAATTCGAGCAGGTGTATGTGCTCGAGGGCAGCTTCTACGACGATGACAGGCTCGTGCGCGCCGGGGAGTTCTGCGCGCGCTCCCCGGGTGCCGTGCATTCGGCAGCCAGCGACGACGGTGCCATAATGCTCGTCATCTACACCAAGGCTTGATAGCCCCCGGCCGGGGTTTGGAGGTAGCACGATGTTTGAGTCAGAGCAATTCATCTCGGATTGTCGCGCGGCGCTCGCCGAGAGCGACGCGCAGGCGGCGATAAACGAGCTCGTGAAGAAGGCCGTCGACGCGCCCGGCGAGATCATGCGGGCCCTGGGCGAGCCGCAGCTGGCCGGCGTCGAGACCGTCTACAGGGCGCCGGATCTCACGATCCTCAACCTGCACTGGGGTCCGCGGATGGATCTCTTTCCCCACGATCATCGCATGTGGGCAGTGATCGGGATCTACGGCGGCCGGGAGGACAACTCCTTTTATCGCCGCGGAGAGGGCGGCCTGACCCGCCATGGCGTCAAGGAGCTGAACGCGAAGGATACGGTTCCGCTGGGGGAGTCGATCATCCACTCGGTGTGCAATCCACTGGACAAGATGACCAGCGCCATCCACGTGTACGGCGGGGATTTCTTCGACACGCCGCGCAGTGAGTGGGATCCGGAGACTTTCGAGGAGCACCCCTACGACGTCGAGCACGCGATGCAGGTGTTCGAGGATTCGAACAAGCTTCTGCGGGAGTTGGCCGGGGACTAGAAGTGAGCTTCGACAAGGATCGCTTCATCTCGGATTGCCGAGCGGCACTCGAGGAGAGCGACGTCGAGGCCGCGATCGACGCGGTCGTCCGCAGGGCCGTCAGCGATCCCGCTCAGGTGATCGCCGCGTTGGGCGAGCCCCGGGAGGCGACCTTCGAGGCGCTCTATGCCGCGCCGGAGCTCACCATCTGCAATGTCCTGTGGGGCCCGGGGATGGACTTCTATCCCCACGATCACCGTATGTGGGCGGTAATCGGCGTCTACGGCGGACGGGAAGACAACGCGTTTTACCGGCGCAACGACGGCGGGCTTACCCGCCACGGCGTGAAGGAGGTCCCGACGAAGGACACCGTCGTCCTCGGCGAGTCGATCATCCACTCGGTCGTCAATCCACTCGGCTCGATCACCGCCGGCATCCACGTCTACGGCGGAGACCTCAACGCGGCGCAGAGAAGCGAGTGGGATCCCGAGACATTCGAGGAACGGCCCTTCGACGCAGACCACGCCGTGCGCCTGTTCGAGGAATCGAACAGGCGGCTGCGGGCGTCGGGGTGATTCCGCCGCTCAGGCGACGTTCTCTGGATTGATGACGTTCACGCGCTGGATCGATCGGTCCGCCACCATGTGGTTCGCGTCTTCGAAGAATTTCTTGAAGTGAGGCTGCTCCCTGTGCACATCGAGCGATGCCGCGTCGGTGTACATCTCGTAGAAGACGAAGGTATCCGGGTCGTCTTCTGACTGTGAGACGTGAAAGAGATGACAGTCCGGCTCGTCGCGAACCGCGGCCTGCGCGTTGGCGAGGATGTGGGGCTTGAACTCTTCAGCCTTACCCGGATGCAGCTTGATCGTGACGATGATGGCGAATCGCGACACGTGAGTCTCCTGGAGTCTGTGAGGGTGCCGCCAATGTAACGGAGATTTGGCGCGAGCCAAAATTTCCCTTAATGTCGCCCGATGAGCTCGCGCCGCGGAATCGATCACCTGGTCCTCGCCGTCGAGGATCTGTCCGCGGCCCGGGACCAATTCGCGGCTTTCGGGTTTCTCACCACGCCACTCGGCGTGCACCCCTGGGGGACGGGTAATCACCTCGTGCAGTTCCCGCGGAACTTCATCGAGATCCTCGGCGTCGTGGATGCGTCGAAGCTCGTGCCCATGAGCGGCGATCACTTCAGCTTCGGCGCCTACAACGAGAACTTCCTGCGCCGACGGCAGGGCATGTCCATGCTGGTACTGTCCACCGAGGACGCGCGGGCGGACGCCGAGGATTGGCGGGGGCGCGGACTCAATGTCTACGAACCCTTTCACTGGTCGCGCAAGGCGGTGCTGCCGGACGGCAGCGAGACCACGGTCGCCTTCACTCTGACCTTCGTCACCAACCCGCTATTGCCGGAGATCGCGTTCTTCTCCTGCCAGCAGCACAATCCCGGGGTGTTCTGGAAGCCTGAGTACCAGGCCCACGAGAACGGTGGGAAGGGGATCGCCGGCGTCACGCTGGTAGCCGCGGATCCCGGGCGGCACGGCGCCTTCGTCGCGGATCTCGTAGGCGATGCCGAGGCGCGCATGGACGCCGACGGCGTCCACGTCGAGACCGCCAACGGGAACATCCGAATTCAGTCCCCGGAGCGCTTCGAGGCGCGATTCCCCGGCGTGGGCGCGACGGAGGAAGGAGCCCTCATGGCCGCTACCGTGGCGGTGGGTGATCCGGACCGTGCCGCCACACGCCTGGAGCGCCAGGGGATCCCGTGCTCGAGGCGAAACGGAACGGTCTATCTCACCCCCGGCGTTGCCTGCGGCATGGTCCTTGAGCTCGCCGAGGCCTGAGTCGTCTCCGCCGGGGCATTCAGCCTGGGTTCAGCTGCTCTCCCATAGGCTTCTCCCACGAGCTCGAGAAACGGGCTCCGGAGTCGTCAACCAGGAGAAGCAGCCATGAAGAACTTCCCTATCGCAGCGGCGGCCATTGCCGTATCGGCCGCTTTGGTACTCGGCGTCGCCGCGACGGCAGACGCGCGGGATCGAGGCGCCCGCAAGGGTGTCGAGAAGCATGCGCAGCAACGCGCCGGTCACCGGGAATTCCAGCGCAGCGTGGATCGTCGCCAGGCCCGGCAGCGGGGACGCATTCGCCATGGCGCCAGGAGCGGCCGGTTGAGCCCGGGGCAGGTGGCGCGCCTGCGCAACAAGCAGAAACACATCGGGCTGATGGAGCGCCACTTCCGCGCCGACGGCCGCTACAACCGGCAGGAGCGCCACATCCTCAATCACGCGCTCCATGGGTCGAGCAAGCGCATCTGGCGTATGAAGGGTAAGCGCTACGGCCGACGGGGCGCCCACCGGCCGAAGTACCGGGTCAAGCGGGATTTCAGGAAACGGGGCCACTATCGGGACCATCGGCGCGGTCACCATGGCCACCGGGTCGAGTACGTGTACCCCGTCTATGATGACTCACCCGCGGAGAGCCTCGGCCTCGACATCGAGACCAAGGACTTCCGGTTCAGCGTGAACAAGTCGGGATAGAGGCGCCTTTAACTGAACTCGTCACGGATGGCGGCGCTGTGCTCGCCGAGGGTCGGGACCGGACCGAGGGATCGGTCCTCTCCCGACACCGCCGCCGGCGGGGAAACCATGTCGACGGGACCGCCGGGTGAGCTTACTTGCACGCGCGACAGCGCCGGATGCGCCGAGAGGCCGGCCACGTCGTTCACCTCACCGAACGCGATCTTGCCCTCACGCAGTCGCGCGATCAGCGCGCCGCGCTCCAACCCGCGGAAACAATCGTCGATGATCGCCTTCAGCTCCAGGACGTTCTCGCAGCGGGATGGGTTGTCGCGGAAACGCGGGTCCTCGATGAGCTCCGGCATCTCGAGCACCTCGTTGCAGAAGCGCAGATATTCCCGCTGATTCTGAACGGCGATGAGTATCGGTGGACCGTCGTTCGTCGCGAAGGCGCCGTAGGGTTGGATCATCGGGTGGCTCAAACCCGTGCGCGGCACCATGTCGCCGGCGTAGTCGAAACGCAGGAGCGGCACCGCCATCCAGTCGGCCATCGCGCCGAACATGGAGAGCTTGATGGCGCGGCCCTCGCCGCCGCGCTCCCGTGCGTAGAGCGCCTCGAGAATAGCCGCGTGGGCATAGAGACCCGTGCCGATGTCGCAGGCGGAGACGCCGATGCGGCCGTTCTCCTGGGGTGAGCCGGTGATGGAGCAGAGGCCGCTCTCCGCCTGCACCAGCATGTCGTAGGCCTTCATCTCGGCATACTCGCCCGCCTCGCCGTAGCCGCTGATGTCGCAGGTGATCAGGCGCGGGTAACGTTCCCGAAGGGCGGCGGACCCGAGTCCCGCCCGCTCGGCGGCACCGGGCGCGAGATTCTGCACCAGCACGTCGGCGCGCGCGATGATGCGCCCGAGGAGTGCCGCGTCGTCGTCGTCCTTGATATCGAGAACCAGGGACTCCTTGCCGCGATTGAGCCAGACGAAGTAGCCGCTCTCCCCGTTGACGACCTGGTCGTAGGCGCGGGCGAAGTCGCCCCCGTCCCGCTCGACCTTGATGACCCGGGCCCCGGCGTCCGCGAGCCGGGACGTGCAGAAGGGCGCCGCCACGGCCTGCTCGAGGGAGACCACCAGTACACCGTCCAGTGCGCCCTTTTCCATGACGTTCAGGTCAGCGGCGACGGACACGGTTTGCCCGCGAAGAAGGCGTCGAGATTGTCCAGACAGCAGAAACCCATGGCGTCCCGGGTCTCGTGGGTGGCGCTGCCGAGATGGGGGAGCAGGAACACGTTCTCCAGCTCCCGGTAGCCCGGATGGATGTTCGGCTCGCCGTCGAAGACGTCGAGACCGGCCGCGGCGATCTTGCCGGATTTGAGCGCCGCGATGAGCGCGTCGTCGTCCACCATGTTGCCCCGCGCGGAGTTGGCGACGATGGCACCGTCGGGCAGGTGTGCGATGCGCTCGGCATTCAGGAACTTGACGGTCTCCGGCGACGAGGGCGCGTTGATGGAGAGAAAGTCGCTGACTGCCAACAGGGACTCCGGCGTCTCGTGGTAGATCGCGCCCTCCTCGAGCTCGGGACTCAGCCGGGAGCGGTTGTGATAGTGGATGGGCATGGCGAAGCCGCGCCCCCGTTGGGCGACCGCCCGCCCGATGCGTCCCATGCCGAGAATACCCAGGCGTTTGCCGGTGACGTGGGTG
>CBDTYP010000177.1:0-6689 GCA_965364645.1 uncultured Gammaproteobacteria bacterium
TCATCATCCGCGCCATCCGCGACTACTTCCGCCAGGACATCAGCGAGATCCTGATTGACAAGGAAGAGGTCTACAACGAAGCCTGCGACTTCATGCGCCAGGTGATGCCCCAGAATCTGCCCAAGCTCAAGTTCTACGAGAGCAACGTGCCGCTCTTCTCCCGCTACCAGATCGAGGGACAGATCGAGAACGCCTTCGGCCACGCCATCCGCCTGCCCTCCGGCGGGTCCCTGGTCATCGATCACACCGAGGCGCTGGTCAGCGTGGACATCAACTCCGCGCGGGCCACCAAGGGCGCCGACATCGAGGAGACCGCTCTATCGACGAATCTCGAGGCGGCGGACGAGATCGCGCGCCAGCTCAGGCTTCGCGACATCGGCGGCCTCATCGTCATCGATTTCATCGACATGTCGCCCACGCGCAATCAGCGGGAAGTCGAGGATCGGCTGCGCGACGCGCTGAAGCGAGATCGCGCCCGGGTCCAGGTCGGGCGCATCTCGCGCTTCGGCCTGTTGGAGATGTCCCGGCAGCGGCTGCGGCCGTCCCTCGGGGACTCCAGCCAGAAGATCTGCCCCAGCTGCAACGGACGCGGCCACGTCCGCGGCCCCGAATCCCTCGCGTTGTCGGTGCTCCGGGTGGTGGAAGAAGAGGCCATGAAGGAGAAGACCGGCAAGATCCTCGCCCGGCTGCCCCTCGATGTGGCGACCTTCCTGCTCAACGAGAAGCGTGAGAACGTCCACGATGTCGAGCAACGCTGTGGCGTCCAGGTCATCCTCGTACCCATGCCGGACTTCGCCGCCAGCACCTATCAGGTGGAGCGCATCCGCGACGACGACGCCGAGCACGACAGCCACGGGCAATCGAGCTACAAGCTCGCGGAGACTCCGGACACGTTGCCGGATTTCGTGGAGAACGGCCGGCGGAGCAACTTCGAGGAGCCGGCGGTCAGCAGCGTCGCGCCGCCAGCCCCCGCACCGCCCCCGCCGGCGGCGCCCGCGAGCAGCGGCGACGGCATCTTTACCCGTATGTGGAAGGCGCTCTTCGGGCGCGCCCCCGAGACCGCCCAACGGGCCGGCGGCGACACCCGCCGGGACAGCCAGCGCAGTGGACGCAGCAGCCGCGGCCGCGGCCGCAGTCAGGGCGGCGACCGCCAGCGGGACCAACACCGTCGCCAGAGCGGCCAGGGCGGCCAGGGCGGCCAGGGCAGTCAATCGGGTGACCGGCGCCGCTCCAGCAGCCGCGGCGGCGGATCACAGCAGGGAGGACGGGGCCGCGGGGGTAACCGCGACGAGGGCGCCAGGCGCTCCGGGTCTTCCAGATCCCGCCAGGGCGGCCAGAGACAGGACCGGGACGGCGGCCGGGGCAAGGACAGGGATGCGGATTCCAGCGCCCGTCAGGCGGGTGGGCAGTCCGGCAACCAGTCTGCCGGCCAAGGCGCTAGCCAGGGTGGCGATCAGGGCGGTGCCCAGAACGCCAACCAGAACGCCAACCAGGGCGGCGGCCAGACCGGTAGCCAGGGCGGCAGCCGATCCGGCTCCCGACGCGGACGGCGCGGCGGCAGGGGCCGGGGTCGCGGCGGATCCGGCGACAAACGCAACGAGAACCGATCCGGCACCAGCGAGACACCACAGCAGCCCCGGGACAGCGGTCCGCCTCCCGCGGCGGCGACGCCCTCCGCCACGCCGAGCGTCGAGAAGCCCGTATCGGCTGCTCCGGCGCCGGCATCTGCCGGGAGCGGCGACGCACCTGTAACTCCTCCCGCGTCGAAACCGGAGCCCGCGTCGGCGACGGCGGCGATGGCCGCCCCACCAGCCGCGAGCACACCGAGCGCCGCGGAGAAGGCGCCCTCGCCTCCCCGGGAGCGCCAGGACACGGCCTCGACGGGAGACAGCGCGCCGCCGGCGACATCCGCAGGCGGCGGCGGAGACGAGCGCCCCTAGATGGGCCCTGGCTGACTCAGGGGTTTTCCGGTGTGCCGGCGGCCGACGGCCGGCACACCAGGGTCACGAAGGCCGCGGCGTACTCGTCCTCGTCGCTCAGGCTCAAGAAGCTATCGCTGATGCCGCGCTCGTCGAAGAGCTCCTGAATCCGTTCCCGGCACACGAGATAGGGCTTGCCCAGGGTGTCGTTGCGCACTTCCATGTGTCCCCAGTGGATCCCCATCCTCAACCCGGTGCCCAGCGCCTTCAGCAGAGCTTCCTTGGCGGCGAAGTGCTTGGCCGTGAAGTTGGCCTTCCGGCGGCTCGCCTCGTAGGCCTCGAGCTCGTAGTCACTCAGGATGCGCGCGGCGAAGCGCGGTCCGTGTCGCTCGATGGCTGCCTCGATACGGGAGATCCGCACGAGATCGACACCGATTCCGTAGATCATGCCGGCCTGTCCGCTGACGATCGCGGCCGAAACAGTGCGCGGGTAGCCAGCGGTTTGTCGCCGAGGTAGCGGCGCAGCGCCGTTCGCATGAGCTTCTTCGCCTCATCCAGCGCCCGTTCGCTCTCGAGACGCTCGTTGGCGAGAGACAGGAGCGTGTCGCCGGCCAGCGCGACGCCGTCGTCGGCGTCCTCCGGATCGGCGCTCATCGGGCCACGCTCGATCTCGTAGCGGTAGGAAGCGTCGCCGTCGATGGGTTCGCCGGATGCGATGTCCCGATCGAGGACGAGACCGTAGCCGATGGACTCAAGCATGTGTTTCTCGAATATCCGCAGGACGCCCTCCGTCGGCTGTCCCTGGCCGAGGGCGTCGACGGCGCCGCGATAGTAGTGAAACAACTCGGGGTGCGGATCGTGGCGGTGCATCAGGCGCATGAGCAGTTCGTTCATGTACATCCCGCTGAATAACGCGGCGCCCGTCAGCGGGCGAACGAAACCATCCGGCTCGGCCCCGGTCAGCAGGCCGAGCTCTCCCTTCCCCGACCAGGACAAGAGCAGCGGGCGGAATGGCTGTAACGATCCGCGCAACGCCGCCTTCGGCCGCCGCGCCCCCTTCGCGACCAACCCGAGACGGCCCGCGTCACGGCCGAAGGCCTCGACGATGAGGCTGCTCTCCCGATACAGGCGCGTGTGCAGCACGAACGCCGGTTCCAGCTCGATGCGGCTCAACGCTTCACCCACTCAGTCCACGTACCCGAGACGCTGCAGCGCCTGCTCGTCGTTCGACCAGCCTTCCTTTACCTTGACCCATAGCTCGAGAAACACCTTGCGTTCGAAGAGCGCTTCCATATCCTTGCGCGCATCGCTGCCAACCGCCTTCAGCAACCTGCCCTGGCGCCCGATGACGATGCCTTTCTGGCTGCTGCGTTCTACCCAGATGACCGCGCCGATCCTGAGCATGTCGGCGTCGGCCTGGAACGCCTCGATCTCCACACTGAGCCGGTATGGGAGCTCCTGTCCCAGACGATCGGTGAGCTTCTCGCGGACGAGCTCGGCGGCGAGGAAGCGTTCGCTGCGATCGGTGAACTGATCCTCGTCGTAGAGGGCCGCGGTCTCAGGAAGCGCGTCGATGAGGATCTCTTCGAGCCGGTCGGTGTTGGTGCCCCGGAGCGCGGATATCGGCACGACCTCCAGGAACTCGCCGCGTCGAGACAGCTCGTCGAGAAAGGGCAGCAGCACCTGCTTGTCGTTGACCCTGTCGACCTTGTTGACGGCCACGACGACGGGCGCCTGCGCCTCGGCGAGCCGATCGAGCACATGGCTGTCTCCGTCGGTCCATTTGCCCGCTTCCACCAGGAAGAGAATGAGATCCACGCCGACCAGCGCGGTGCTCGCCGCCCGGTTCATATACCGGTTCAACGCGCGTCCGCTGCCGGCATGCAGCCCCGGCGTGTCGACGTAGACAACCTGCGCGTCCGCCGTGGTCTTGATGCCGAGCAGGCGGTGACGAGTGGTCTGGGCCTTGCGCGAGGTGATGCTGAACTTCTGCCCCACCAGACGATTGACCAGCGTCGACTTGCCGACGTTCGGGCGCCCGATGATCGCGACGTGGCCGCATCGATGGGTGGTGGTCGTCCCCTTACTCATGGGCATAGCCTGCACCCATCAGCCCTCGCCGTCCAATGCCTCCAGTGCCCTGCTGGCCGCATCCTGCTCCGCCTTGCGCCGGCTCGTTCCCGTGCCGACGATCGGCTCCGGGATGCTCTCCACCTGGCACTCCACCGTGAAAGACTGGTCGTGGGGAGCGCCCTCGAGCTTCACCACGGCGTATCGAGGCAGCGGGAGTGCCCGAGCCTGCAGCGCCTCCTGGAGCCGGGTCTTCGGATCCTTGAGACCGACCTCCCGCGCGGCGCCGGACAGGCGCTCCCCGTAGAGATCCTCCAGGACCCGGCGGCATGGCGCCAGGCCGGCGTCGAGATAGATCGCCCCGATGACGGCCTCCAGGGCATCGGCGAGGATGGAGTCACGCCCGCGGCCACCGCTCTTCAGCTCACCTGGCCCGAGCCGCAGAGCCTCGCCGAGATTCAGATCCCGGGCGATGGAGGCGAGGGTCTCGCGTCGCACGAGATGCGCGCGCAATCGCGTGAGCCGCCCCTCGTGGGCGTCGGCGTCCGCCTGATAGAGGAGATCGGCGACCACGAAACTGAGGATCGCGTCGCCGAGGAATTCCAGGCGCTCGTTGTTGCGGGCCCCGCGGCTGCGGTGAGTGAGCGCCTGATCGAGCAGATCGGGGTCGTTGAACGCGTAGCCCAGACGACCCTGCAATCGCCCGCCGAGATCATCCATACGAAACTAACCAGCAGTGCACGAACACACTATACCAACGTATCCGACTGAGTCCCCTCCCCCTCGTCTCGAGGGGGAGGGACAGGGAGGGGGTGTAGACAAGGAGCGTGAAGTCGAAGCCGCGAAATTAACGAACTGCTGCCCCCCTCTACGACGACACCGACTTGTCGAACTCCGCCACCAGCGTGAGGTTACCGATGAGCGGCGTAGTGGCTTTGTAATAGATATTGATGGTCGTCATGTTCTTGCGCTTGGTGATCGTCAGGGACTCTTTGTAGTTTCTGTAGTTGACGGCCTCCACCGCATCGATGTCGAGACGTTTCAACATCGATTCGATGATCTCCTGGCGGGACTGCGTGTTGACTGCTGGATCGCTGATGACGGCGTCCATGATGCCGTCAATCTTCCAGCTGTCCATGTAGATTGGGATCAGCTTGAGGCCGATGACCGCTGCGAATCCGAGTATGCCCACGAGGGCGATCAATCCCAGGAAGCTGAGGCCTCGCTGTCGATTTCTGAAACTCATCTGCGAATTCTCCTGTGAAGACAATCCCCGCCTCCCGTCATTTTTTTGAAATCATTCGATACTGGTGCCTATACGCTGCCAACCGATGCCGTGTCCCAGATCCCAGTTCATCCAGATGGTGAACGCCTTGCCAATCAACAATTCTTCCGGAACCGTGCCCCAGTAGCGGCTGTCCCGGCTGTTGTCCCGGTTGTCCCCGAGGACGAAGTAGTGGCCCTCGGGGACCACCAGCTTGCCGTCTACCGAGGAGTAACCCTCCTGTACGAGTATCGGGTGGGTTATGGGCCCGAGGGTCTCCTGCTTCAGGAGCGCGCCGGTCATGTTGGTCCCGGACCCGTGGCCGGTATAGGTGCCAATCAGGCGCTGCTCCGCCTGCTGTCCATTGATATACAAGACCTTATTGTAGTAGGCGATTCGGTCTCCGGGCAGGCCGACGACCCGTTTGATGAACGGCGTCGACGGGTCCAGGGGATAGCGGAAAACCACCACGTCCCCACGCTCGGGCTGGGACACCTCGAAGATCTTCTTGTCGGAAACAGGAAGCCGAATCCCGTATACATACTTGTTCACGAGGATGAAATCGCCCACCAGCAGGGTGGGCATCATGGAGCCGGAGGGTATCCGGAATGGCTCGATGAGGAAGGAGCGCAGCAGCAGGACGATGAGAAATACCGGGAAGAACGACCGGGCGTACTCGACGATCCTGGGCGTCGGCCTGGACTCCCCGGCCTCCCCGCCCTCGCTCTCCTCGCCCACCTCCGGGACGGCGCTGCGCCTGCGCCGAGCCAGCACGAATGCGTCCAGAGCCCAGATCAGCCCGCTCGCAACCACGAGCAGCACCATGATAGTGGGGAAATCGAATCTCACCGGCCCTTACCCGTGTGCAGGACGGCGAGGAAGGCTTCCTGGGGGATCTCGACCTTGCCGAGGCTCTTCATGCGTCTCTTTCCTGCCTTCTGCTTTTCCAACAGCTTGCGTTTTCGGCTCACGTCGCCTCCATAGCACTTGGCCGTCACGTTCTTTCTGAGCGCCTTGACCGTCGTTCTCGCGATGATCTGGGCGCCGATCGCCGCCTGAATGGCCACCTCGAACATCTGCCGCGGAATCAATTCCTTCAATTTCACGGTGAGCTCGTGGCCCCGGGTCCGCGCCTGGCTCGCGTGGACGATAACCGACAACGCATCCACCCGCTCGCCGTTGATAAGTATATCGAGCTTTACCAGGTCCGCCCGCTGGTAGCGCACGAAATGGTAGTCGAGAGAGGCGAAGCCTCGACTCAGGCTCTTCAACCGGTCGAAGAAGTCCATCACGACTTCGCTCATGGGGATCTCGTAGCCGAGGCTCACCTGGCGCCCCGTGTAGTGGAGACGCGTCTGTATGCCGCGTCGCTCGACGCAGAGGCTGATGATGTTGCCGAGATACTCATCAGGCACCAGCATGTCTGCCTGGACGAT
>CBDTYP010000178.1:0-6686 GCA_965364645.1 uncultured Gammaproteobacteria bacterium
CGCTCCTTGTCTACACCCCCTCCCCGTCCCTCCCCCTCGAGACGAGGGGGAGGGGCTCAGCCTGTTACGTTGGTGCTGTGTATTTGTGCTTTGTCGTATAGCGGAGGCGGGGAGCCTCGGGGGGCGCGGGGTGGCATACTTCCGCCATGGACGACATGGAGAAGGACGGCGCTTCGGTCAGGATTCCCCCGCCGCTGGTCTTCCTGGGCCTGCTTATCGCCGGGGTGTTGCTGCACCGGTATGTCGTGCCGGCGCCCATGGCGCTCGGCCAGGGCATCCGCATCGCGGTGGCCGCGGTCACCGGGATCGCGGGCCTGGTCCTCATGGGCGGCGCCATCGGTCTTTTCCGTCGCAGCGGCCAGGATCCCAAGCCGTGGGCGCCCACCCCGGAGATCATCTCGACGGGGGTCTACGGCATCACCCGTAATCCCATGTACGTGGGCATGGCGCTGGTCCAGGCCGCCATCGGCGCCGGGCTCGGCAACCTGTGGATCCTGATCCTCGCGCCGGTTTCTCTGACCATCGTCTACCTCACCGCGGTGCGCCACGAGGAAGCCTATCTGGCGCGCAAGTTCGGCGAGCCCTACACCCGTTACAAGGCCAAGGTACGGCGCTGGGTCTGAGCCCCGGCTCTCCATGAGGATCCCGGCCCTCCTTATCGCACTCGTCTGGTTCACCACGGCCGGCGCAGGCACCGCGCCGCCGCTCGACTTCGATGCCGCGAGCCTGCCGACGGCATTCGGCCCGCCGGCGGCGGACACGGCAACCGCCGCCGAGACCGTGGGGCGGCGCCTACCCTCGGCGATGTCCGTCGTCACCGGTGACGCGCTGGTCCTCGCGATCCCGGGCTCCCCGGAGACAGCCGCGCGCGAAGTCGAGCGCATCGCGAGTCTCGACGCGGCGCTGCGACACCAGGTGTTTCCGAGTCTCGAACGCAGGCCCCTCGTCGTCATCGTCGCGGCGGACAGCACCGCGCTTCGCGATCTCGCGCGATCCCTCTATCCGGCGATTGCCGGCCGGGAGATCCCGGCTGGCGGCTTCTACCACCCCGTCGACAGGTTGATCCTGACGGGCGCGAGCGCCGGTGACACGGCCCTCCTGCGCGAGCTCACCCGCGCGCATCTCCGGGACGACAACCCGAAGGCGCCCTACTGGTTCGAGCAGGCCCTGGTCACCCTCTATGAGAGCGCGAAAGTGCGGGAGCACCGACTCGTGCCCGTTCTCGATGGACGCATGGAGCAAATCCCCTCGAACGAGGATCTCGGCTACGACGTCTTCGCCGGGATCTGCGACTGCTCGCCGGTATCCGCGGAGCAACTTGCGCTCATGCGCCTCCTGCTCGTCTACCTGGATGACCGCGGGAGAGTGCCCGAGCTGCTGGCGTCCGTCGCCGCGCTCGGGCAGTACACGACTCTGCTGCAGGCACTCGAGCGCATGGATCTGGATGGAGCGGAATGGAAGGCGTATGCGGAACACAGCGTTCGTGACCACTCCGAATAGCAAGGCCCGGGCGCGGATGCACTACAGTTAGAATAGAGACCACACCGACACTGCGCGCCCTTCCGTGACACCCTGCCGCAAACCACCGACCAGCCGCCCGCGTGCCTGCACGATGGCGATGTGCCTGCTGGCCTCGGCGCTGGCCATTGCGATGGCCATAGCCCCGTCCGGCCCCTGTCGCGCCGAGAACACGGCGAAGGTCCCCATGGAGCTCATCGCGATCGGTGGGCGCTACGGCACCAACGCGGCCACCGACAAGGCGGGAGCCATGGATCGCGTGGACATATTCTGGAGTTGGCGTTCCCCCTATGCGTGGGAATTCACGCCCGGCTGGGACGTCAGCGCGCGCATGAACGCCAGCGTTGGGGCGCTCCGCGGCCAGGGCGAGACCGGCGCCATCGGCACGCTGGTGCCGACGCTGGCCATCGGCGACACCGACAATGCATTCTCGGCGGAGGCCGGGGTGGGCGCTGCGCTGTTAACAAAGTGGGAGTACGGCGACGTCGAGGACTTCGGCGGGCCGCTCCAGTTCATCCTGGATCTCGGCGTGAACTACCGTGTCTACAAACGTTTCGGGATCGGCTATCGCTTCCAGCACTGGTCCGACGGCGGTATCCACGGCTCCGACAACCGGGGCGTGGAGATGCACATGCTGGAGTTCAGCTACCGCTTCAAGTAGACCCGCCCACCTTCGATTCAGCCCTCCGCGTCTCTGTGCACCGTGTCGGGTGAGAACGCCGGCAGGCATACGGCCACGTACTCCGCGCCGTCGGCACCCGGCGTGCTGTACCGCACCCACTCCCCCGGCGCCGTGACGACCGCCTGACCCGGCCCGACTTCGAGGCTGCCGTTTTCGTACTCGACCCGCAACATGCCGGCCAGCACGAGCGTCACCTCTTCGAACTCCGGGCGCTGACCGGGCTCCTCCCAGCCGCCGGGCGATCGCATGCGGGCGACGCTGGCGCTCTCGTGTCCGGAGTTCACGCGCCCGGTGTACTCCTCGATCCTCTTCGGCTTGTTGCCCGCGGATTCGATTATGGTGGGCGCCTCGATCAGTCGCGGCATGTCATCACTCCTCTCGTTGAATCAGCTGTCCGGGACGACGACGGGACACCCGTTGCGGTTGCCCCACTCCTGCCAGGAACTCACATAGTTGCGCACGTGGGGATAACCGAGTAGACGCAGCACGAGGTACGCGTGCGCCGATCGATAGCCGGTGTTGCAGAAGGCGAGAATCTCCTTGTCCGCCGTGACGCCGCGCGCATCGAACAAGGCCCGCAGCTCGTCCGCCGGCTTCAACCGGCCGTCCTCCGTCAGGTGGTTCTCCCAGTCGATGTGCACGGCGCCCGGTATGGTCCCACCCCGCGCGGCGCGCCTGTCGGTGCCAAGCCACTCCTTCTCGCTGCGCGTGTCGAGGATCACCTTGTCGGGCGCGTCGATGGCGTCGAGCATGTCTCGATGGGTAGCGACCCGTTCGCGAACGGCGGCGTACTCGAAGGACGACGCCTTCGGCGCGCTTGCATCCCTGCTCACGGGATTGCCCGCGTCGCACCATGCTCTATAGCCGCCATCCAGGAGATGCACGTCGCCGTGGCCCAGATACTCCAGAAACCAGAAGGCGCGCGCCGCGGACATACCAGAGATGTCGTCGTAGACGACGATGGTGTCATCCCTCTCGATACCGCGAAGCCCGAGCAGAAACGCCCACATGTGGGTGAACGACGTGAGGGGCGCCTCGTCGGTGTCGTAGGTGTTCACGCCGTAGACGCTGAAGTGGATCGCGTCAGGGATGTGCCCCATCGCATACTGCTCGCCGACCCGCACGTCGACGATTTTCAAACCGGGAGATCCGAGCCGCGCCGCAAGCTCAGCGTTGTCCCATATGAGCCCGGGCTCGGCGAACGCCTGCGTGCCGTCGTCGCTCACAGCTCGACTCCCTCTTCCCTGTCCGGCGGCGGCGCGTGCTTGCGAAGATAGCGATCCCTCATCGCCGCCGCCGCCAGCATGGCGAAACCGAGGATCTCCAGGCCGCGGCTGTAATTCACGAACATCACCCAGCTCACCAGCAACGCGCCCATATCGGCGAGGATGAACGGCGAGAAGCTGCGCACGATGGGAATATTCACGCCCATGGCCAGCACGGCAATCCAGGCGAGTGCGACGATCACCGTCGCCCAGGCACCCTCGTGCACATCCAGCGTGATGCCGACGGTCGCCAGCAATGTAACCAGTGCGAGGGTCCCGTAGCAGGCGACCAGGCTGAGCACCACCGCGGTCTCGGAGTAGCGCCCCAGACGCTGCAGGCCTTCGAGTTGCTCATTCATTGCGTCGTCCCCGGACTCGAGGAGGCCAGTCACGTACAGTTTACGCAGATCGTGGGAAAATTCACTTCTACTGATCGGCGTATCTCGTTAATGTATTGCGTGGAAAGTCACGTTTCGATCGACGCACGGATTCACGGAGGTAAGCAACGATGTCAGTGGAAGCAGATCGCCTCGACGGACGAGTCATGGATACGCGCCGGGACTCGGCGGATTTTCGGGACCGCATCTACCAACCGGCTCTGATCCGGATCGCGGATCGCCTTATCCCGGATCCCGATCGCATCCGCATCCTCGATCAAGGACAGGAAGGTGCGTGCACAGGGTTCGGCCTCGCGGCGATGGTCAACTACCTCAACGCGGGACGCGGCGTCGATACGCCCGTGAGCACGAGGATGCTCTACGAGATGGCCAAGCGCCACGACCGCTGGCCGGGAGAGGACTACGACGGTTCCAGCGTCCGCGGGGCAATGAAGGGTTGGCACAAGAACGGCGTCTGCACGGAGCGCGACTGGCCCTACGACCCGGCGAGGCGAAGCTACTTCAACCGTCAGCGCCAGGAGGCGGCCCTGCGCTTTCCCCTTGGGGCGTACTACCGGGTGCTCAAGAAGCGCTCCGACATCCACACCGCTCTCAACGAATCCGGCGCCGTGCTCGCATCCGCCTCGGTCCACGACGGCTGGAGCCGAGTGACACGGAAGGGCGTGATCCCCGACAGGTACAAACGCCTCACCAACGGCGGCCACGCGTTCTGCCTCGTCGGCTACACCGAGGAAGGATTCCTCATTCAGAATTCCTGGGGCGAGGACTGGGGAGGCATCACCCTCGACGGTGTCCACTTTCCGGGTCTCGCCGTCTGGAAGTACGCGGACTTCGACGCGAACTTCTGGGACGCGTGGGTGGCGCGCATGGCGCTGCCCGTGGAATCCCTCGAAGCCCTCGCCGGCGGGTCCATCGTGCAGAGCAGCCACGGCGCGGAACGGGTCCAGAAGGCGCCGCCGCGCCACGAGATCGCAGACTGCTACATCCACATCGACGACGGCCAGTTCGACCCGGAGGGAGACTACCCGTCGAGCAGGGAGGAGACCCGGGAGCTCGTCCGCGACGCGGTGACGAACATGTCCGCCCAGAAGAGAGGGCAGACGCCCGGGCATATCCTGCTCTACGCCCACGGCGGGCTCAACACCGTCAAGGCGTCGGCGGCCCGCGCCTACGCGTGGCGGGACGTCTACAAGGCCAACAACGTGCACCAGATTCATTTCATCTGGGAGACCGGGCTCCTCGCATCGATCAAGGACGTCCTGCTCGGAAAGGATGATTTCGCGTCGGAGCGTGCCGGCGGCTTCGGCGATTGGAAGGACCGCGTCATCGAGAAGCTGACCCGCAGGACCGGGTACGCCATCTGGAAGGAGATGACCGACGACGCGGCGTGGGCCTTCGCACGCTCGGGCAGTGCGGGCACCCAGACGCTGAAGTATCTGCGCGACGCGCTGCGCGCGGTGCCCGCGGCAAGGCGTCCCCGGCTGCACGTCATGGGGCACAGCGCGGGCTCCATCTGGATGGGCAATCTCCTGAAGCGCTGGAGGGCCCTGCGAGGAGGACCCATCGAGACGATGCAGCTGTTCGCGCCCGCCTGCACCATGGATTTCTACGGCGAGAACCTGGAGAGCGCGCTCGGCGCGAACGGGGTACGCCAGCTCACCCACTATCTGTTGGACGACGAAACCGAGCTGGACGACAGCGTCGCCTATATCTACGGGAAATCGCTGCTCTACCTCGTCTCCCGTGCCTACCAGAGCAGGAACGACGTCATCCCCATCATGGGGATGGAGAAGTACTGGCAGGATCACTCCCACGCGCGGGTCACGACATTCAACACCCGGGACAATCCCGACCGCACCCGCAGCAGCTCCCACGGCGGCTTCGACAACGACCCGATCACCATGAACCGCGCTCTGCGCACGGTGCTCGGCGGGCAGCCGTCGAGGCCGTTCGTGGAGGGGGATCTTTCTGGTTACTGAGTAGCTGCTGAGTTGCCGCGGGGTTTCAGGCGCTCCTTGTCTACACCCCCTCCCTGTCCCTCCCCCTCGAGGCGAGGGGGAGGGGACCTGGACTGACACGGCCGTGTAGCACACAGGTCGGCTGCCGTTTAGAGTTCGTCGAACCCCTGAGAACGGGAGATAATCCGCGGCGTCGCCGCCGGCCACGAGAACGAGGAAGAGAAGCTGCCCAGCACCAACGAGGGCAAGGCGGGCGCGTCCGGTACGCGCCTGGCGGGCCTGTTGCACATTCGGGAAGGCGAAGGGCGCCTGGTAACGCTCGTGATGGCGTTGATGTTCCTGCCCTCGGCGGGTGCCGCCATCGGCGTCTCAAGCGCGGAGTCCCTGTTCCTGTCCCGGGTCGGGGCCCAGGCACTCCCGGGCCTGTACATCGTCCTCGGGCTCGTCACCATCATGGCCACCCTGGGCATGACGGCGCTGCTCGGGCGCGTCGCTCCCGCCCGCACCTACCTGATCATGCCCGTGGTGCTCGCGCTCCTGCTGGGGGGTGCGCGACTCCTCGTCGAGATCGAGTTCGACGGCATCTACCGGGCTCTGTGGGTCACCGTGTTCGTGATCGATACCTTCTCCCGGCTGGTGATCTGGGGCATCGCGGGGATCTCCTTCGACACCCGCCAGGCCAAGCGCCTGTATCCGCTGTTCGTGGCCGCGGGCATCCTGGGATTCGCCATCGGGGGCCTCAGCACGAGCGTTCTGGTGCAGCTCCTCGGCACGGAGAACCTGCTGCTCGCGTGGGCGGGGCTCCTGCTGGTCACGCTGGTGCTCGCGCGAATCATCGCCAAAGAGACCGGCTCGATTCAGACCG
>CBDTYP010000179.1:0-6616 GCA_965364645.1 uncultured Gammaproteobacteria bacterium
CGCATGCCGAATTACTGGTTGATGAAATCCGAGCCCGGCGAGTTCAGCATCGACGATCTCAAGACCCGTCCGTCGAAGACCGAGCCCTGGGACGGCGTGCGCAACTATCAGGCGCGTAACATGATGCGCGACGAGATGAAGCCGGGCGATCAGGCGTTCTTCTATCACTCCGCCTGCGACGAGCCGGGTATCGTGGGCATCATGAAGGTCGCGGGCAAGGCCTATCCGGATCCCACCGCCTTCGACCCGAAGGACAAGCACTTCGACCCCAAGAGCGACCCGGATGACCCGCGCTGGTTTCTCGTGGACGTGAAGTTCGTACGCAAGCTCAAGCGCACGATCGCGCTCGCCGAGCTGAAGCAGCATGATGCAATCGCCGACATGGTGCTTCTGCGGCGCGGAAATCGCTTGTCGATCATGCCGGTCAGCAAGAACGACTGGGACTACATTCTCGATCTCGAGTGAGCCGGTTCAGCTCAGGAACAGCTGATAGGCAGGATTGCCAGTCTCGTCCGCGTAGTCGTAGCCGATAGCAGCCAGGAACTCCTTGAACGCGTCGTGCTCGCCAGCCGGGACCTGCACCCCGATGAGCACGCGTCCATAGTCCGCCCCGTGGTTGCGGTAGTGGAACAGGCTGATGTTCCAATGCTCGCCCATGTGGGTGAGGAATCGCAGCAGCGCTCCCGGGCGCTCGGGAAAATTCAACCGGTACAGGAGCTCCTCGCCCGCGCTGCCGGATCGGCCGCCGACCATATAGCGCACGTGGATCTTCGCCATCTCGTTGTCGGTCATATCCACCACCGGGTAACCGCGATCCGCCAGGCCCGCGAGCAGCGCATCCCTGTCGCTCTCCACGTCGCGCAGCTCGACGCCGACGAAGATGTGGGCGTCGCCGGAATCCGCGTAGCGATAGTTGAACTCGGTGATGGATCGGGCGCCGATGGCGTGGCAGAACTCCTGCAGGCTGCCCGGGCGCTCGGGGATGGTGACCGCGAGCAGCGCCTCCCTGCCCTCGCCGAGCTCGGCGCGCTCGGCGATGTGGCGCAGACGATCGAAATTGACATTGGCGCCGGTGTCCACGGCAACGAGGGTCGCGCCCTCTATCGTCTCGCGCTCCACGTAGCGCTTTAGCCCTGCGACGCCGAGGGCGCCCGCGGGCTCCGCGATGGAGCGGGTATCCTCGTAGATGTCCTTGATCGCGGCGCAGATCTCGTCGGTGCTGACCAACAGCACCTCGTCCACGCACTGGCTGACGAGACGGAATGTCTCCTCGCCCACCTGCTTGACCGCCACGCCGTCGGCGAAGATCCCCACGTTGTCGAGCACGACGCGCTCGCCGGCGGCCAACGAGCGGTGCATGGACGGGGCATCCTCGGGTTCCACGCCGATGACGCGAATATGCGGCCACAGGGACTTCACGTAGGCGCCCACGCCGGCGATGAGTCCGCCGCCGCCGACGGCGACGAAGATGGCGTGAATGTCCGGGCCCTGCTGGCGCAGGATCTCCAGAGCCACCGTTCCCTGGCCCGCGATGATCTCCGGGTCGTCGAAGGGCGGCACGAACACCATGCCGCGATCCGTCACGAGCGCGTCCGCGTGGGCCCGGGCATCGTCGTAGGAGCTCCCGTGCAAAACGATCTCGGCGCCCAGATCCCGCACCGCCTCGACCTTTATCCGCGGCGTCGTCTTGGGCATCACGATGAGCGCCTTCACGCCAAGGCGGTTCGCGGCCAGAGCGACACCCTGGGCGTGGTTTCCGGCGGACGAGGCGATAACGCCGCGGGCCCGCTCATCGTCGCTCAGGCCACAGATCTTGTTGTAGGCGCCCCGGACCTTGAACGAGAACACCGGTTGCAGGTCCTCGCGCTTCAGGAGCACGTTGTTCCCCAGGCGCCGTGACAGGCGCGGGGCCGGATCGAGGGGCGACTCCCGGGCGACGTCGTAGACCCGTGCCTTCAGGATTCTTTCGACGTAGTCTCTGGGCATGTGAGCGTTTCCCCGGCGGCCGCGTTCAGTCCACCCGGAGCCCCGGGCAAGCTGTATATAATAACGTGCCGGAAACCCATCAGACGAGAGGCGATTCATGACCCAGGACGAGAAGAAGCAGGCCGTCGCGAAGGCGGCGCTGGAATTCGTGGAGGCCGGCACGGCGGTCGGCGTCGGGACGGGGAGCACGGCGAACTACTTCATCGATGCCCTGGCGGAGATCAAGCACAAGATCGACGCCACCGTGGCGAGCTCCGAGGAGAGCGCCCGACGGCTCGAGGCCCACGGGATCCCGGTGACGGATCTCAACAGCGTCAGCGAGCTCTCGGTGTACGTGGACGGCGCCGACGAGACGACACGGAACCTCCACCTCATCAAGGGCGGCGGCGGCGCGCTCACGCGGGAGAAGATAGTCGCGGCCGTGGCGAGAAAGTTCGTCTGCGTCGTCGACGACACCAAGCTGGTCGATCGCCTGGGCGCGTTCCCCCTCCCCATCGAGGTGATTCCCATGGCGCGCAGCCAGGTGGCGCGGGCTATCGTGCGCATGGGAGGGCAGCCCGAGCTGCGCGCGGGATTCACCACCGATAACGGAAACATCATCCTCGATATTCATAATCTCGATATCCTGGAGCCCGCGAAGCTCGAGTCGGACTTGAACCAGATCACGGGGGTCGTCTGCAACGGCCTCTTCGCGCGGAGACCCGCGGACGTCTTGCTCATCGGCGGCGACGACGGTGTGGAGACCATGGACGCGCGCTGACCCGGGGATGGTGAATCGCGCGACCAGAGGACGGGGCGCCATCGGCAACGAGGCCGGCCGCTTCGAGGCGCTCGGCAGGGAGAGCGTCGACGATGGGTGGGACGCCGTCGAGGACGATGTCCCGCACCTGAAGACGACCCTCGGCATCGATCACACGCGCTCGGTCATTAGCTTCAACCAGAGCCCCGACCTGCCCTTCGATCGTTCCATCAATCCCTACCGGGGCTGCGAGCACGGCTGCATCTATTGCTACGCCCGTCCCTCCCACGCCTATCTCGGCCTCTCCGCCGGCCTCGACTTCGAGAGCCGCCTCTTCTACAAGCCGGATGCCGCGGAAACGTTGCGCCGGGAGCTCGCGCGGCCCGGCTACCGGTGCGCACCCATCATGCTCGGAGCCAACACCGACGCCTACCAGCCCGCCGAGCGGCGCCTGGCCGTCACCCGCGGGATCATCGAGGCGCTGGCGGAGTGCGAGCATCCGCTTCGCATTATCACCAAGTCCTCGCTCGTGGAGCGGGATCTGGACCTCCTCGCGCCCATGGCGGCGCGGCGACTGTGCGCGGTGGCCGTGTCCATCACGAGCTTCGACACCGCGATTACCCGCCGGATGGAGCCGCGGGCTTCGGCCCCGGCGCGGCGCCTGGAGACCGTTCGGAGGCTCGTGTCCGCGGGCATACCCGTGGAGGTGCCGGTGGCGCCGGTCATCCCCGTGCTGACGGATGGAGAGCTCGAGACAATCCTCGCGCGCGCGAGAGACGCGGGCGCCACCGATTCGTGGTACACGCTGATCCGGCTGCCCCGGGAGGTCGCCGGGCTGTTCAAGAGCTGGCTCGAGGAGCACTTCCCGCTGAAAGCGGACCACGTTCTAAATCGCATTCGCGATTCCCGGGGCGGCAGGGACTACGAGTCCGGGTTCGGCACCCGAATGCGGGGACGTGGCACCTATGCCGATCTGCTGGAGCGCAGGTTTCAGCTGGCCTATCGGCGGCTCGAGTTTCCCGGCAACGCCGGCCTGGATACCACACGATTCCGCGCTCCCGCCGCGGTCACGCCCCAGCTGACACTCTTCTGAGGTACGACGCAGATGCAGGCCACGACGCACATCGGCACATCGGGATGGCACTACAGGCACTGGCGGAGCGTCTTCTATCCCAGTCGTCTCAAGATGCGCGAATGGCTCGCCTACTACGCGGATCACTTCGACTGCGTGGAGGTCAACAGCACCTTCTACCGCCTACCGGGGAGTGACGTCATCGCGGGATGGCGCGACAGCGTTCCGCCGGGGTTCGTCTTCGCCGTCAAGGCCCCGCGGCGGATCACCCACTTCAAGAAGCTCAAGAACTGCGGTGCCGAGCTGGACGCGTTCTTCGGCGAGCTGGGCGCGTTCGGGAGCGCGCTCGGGCCCGTCTTGTTTCAACTGCCGCCCCGATGGCGGTGCAACGCCCGCCGCCTGGAACATTTCCTCGACGAGGTCCCGTCGGGTCACCGGCTCGTTTTCGAGTTTCGCGATCCGAGCTGGCATAACGGCGAGGTCTACGCGCTTCTCACTTCCCGATCCGCGGCGTTCTGCATCTTTGACGGCAGCGGCAGCACCACGCCTCTGATCGCCGATGCTGACTTCGTCTACGTGAGGCTCCACGGTCCGGGTTCGGCACATACCGGGACCTACCGGGCGCCCGGACTGCGCAACTGGATCGATCGCGCCCACGGCTGGAACCGGGCGTCGAAGGAGGTATTCATCTTTTTCGACAACGACGAACGGGGCTACGCGCTCAAGAACGGCACGCGCGCCATCGGGCTCCTGAACGCCGCCTAGCGCGACTGCACCCTGTCCAGCACACTGGCGGCTTCCAGCCTCTCGAGCAGATCTCGCAGCCCGTCGGCACCGAGGTCCGCGAAGCGCCTCGCGAGCGCGGACTCGTCCACGAAATCCCGCTCCAGTATCCAGGCGGCCGCGCCTCCCTGACTCCCCTCGAGCGGGAGCTCGCCGCCGGGGAAGCGCACGACCGGCGCGCCGGACTCGAGATCGATCGCCACGCCGAGAGAGCGCACCCGGTACTCCACCGCCTGCTCCCGGGACGGCAGGTCGAAGCGCCCGTAACGTTCCTCGAGGGCGCGCTCCCGCTGCCAGTCGCGGATCTGATCCGAGAGTCCCGGCTCACTGAGGACCTCCCGCAGTCGATCGGCGATGGCGCGCATATGCTCGCGATGGGACTGGGGGCGATCGAAATGGGGCAGGCTCTTGCGGAACAGGGACTCGTCGGGCAGCGAGCGCAGCAGACGCGAAACGACGTCGAGCCCGGTGGGCTGACCGATGCCGAAGCTCAGGTGGAGGCTGGCGTCGCTCGAGGCGAGCGCCTCGTGGTACTGGCCACGGGGCAGATAGAGCACGTCGCCGGGATTCATCTCGACCTCCTCGATCACCCTGCCCTTCGCGCGGGCGTGGTGTTCCTGATCGAAGCTCCCGTCGTTGAAGCCCTCCGCATCGATGGGATTGTCTACGCGCCCTTCGTAGATACGCCAGCGCTTGCTTCCCTCGATATGAACCGCGAACACGTCAGTAGTGTCGAAGTGCGCCACGAATCCCTGGTGGGCCTGCCAGGAACAGTACGCGTTGCAGACGGCGACACCGCCCGTGGCGTTCTGCAGCGACGCGGAGATCGCGGCGGCGCCGGGCGAGAGCGATTCGATGAGGTCGAGGATCACCGTCGCTCCGAGACGCAACAGCGCGAGAACCTCCCCGGGGTCCGGGAGGACGGCCTGATGCCCTTCCCGGGTCTGGCCGGCGCGGCCGTGGGCGGCGAGGTCGACCGTCTGGCCATCCAGGACGATCTTCATGGAACGGTCCGACCAGAGCTTCGACATGTTGAGGAGCCGGTTGAACTCGTCCCAGGAAAACAACTCGGAGAACTTTTCCCGCGGACCGGGGATGTGGATGGGACGCTGATCCCAGATCGTACGTAAGAACTCCTCCGGCGAGAGCGGAGACACGACGCGGCGAAAGCTCGTATCGGGGCTCACGCTTCGCTTCTCATCGCGATCACTCACCGCCGAGTGCGGCCCCGTGATGGGCTATGTGCTCGCCCATGAACGACTGGATAAAATAGTAGCCGTGATCGTAGCCCTGCTGCATGCGCAGGTCGAGGCGTTGTCCCGCATCCGCGCAGGCTTCGGAGAACAGGTGTGGATGCAGCTGCTCGGCGAGGAACTGGTCGTCGGTGCCCTGGTCGATGAGGATCTCGCCGTCGAAGGGCGCGTTCTGCACCAGGCACGTGGCATCGTAGTCCCGCCAGGCATCGGTATCGTCGCCGAGGTAGCCGCGAAACGCTTTCTCGCCCCAGGGACAACGGGTAGGCGCGCAGATGGGCGCGAAGGCCGACACGGATCGGTAACGATCCCGGTTCTTGAGAGCGATGGTCAGCGCGCCGTGCCCACCCATGGAATGTCCGAAGATCCCGCGGGCGTCCGGCATGGCCGGGAAGTTCGCATCCACGAGCGCAGGGAGCTCGTCGACGACGTAGCTGTACATGTTGTAGTGACGCGACCACGGCTCCCGGGTCGCGTCGACGTAGAAGCCCGCGCCGGTGCCGAAGTCCCAATCGTCGTCCTCGCCGTCGAGCCCCGCGCCCCTCGGGCTCGTATCCGGCATCACCAGCATCAACCCATGCCGGCTCGCGTGAGCCTGGGCGCCCGCCTTGATGGTCGCCGTCTCCTCGGTACAGGTGAGCCCCGCGAGATAGTAAAGGACCGGCACGGGACCCCGCTCCGCCGCGGGAGGGAGATAGACGGCGAACCCCATCGTGGTAGCGGTCGCCGCCGACTGGTGGCGGTAGAAACCCTGCACACCGCCGAAGCAGCGTTGCTCGCTGA
>CBDTYP010000180.1:0-6597 GCA_965364645.1 uncultured Gammaproteobacteria bacterium
CGGAGAGGACCTGGTAGAGCGTATGCACCGGGCGCTGCAGTCCAAGCTCGATGACGGAAACGGCGCGCTGTTGGTGGGAACGGATTGCCCCTTTCTGGATGCCGGTGACCTGCGCACGGCGGCCGGTGTTCTCCGGGACGGCGCCGACGCCGTCATCGGGCCGGCTGCAGACGGTGGCTACTATCTGATCGGCCTGCGCCGGAGCGTCGAGGCAGTCTACGCCGGGGTGCCCTGGGGATCGGATCGGGTGCTCGCCAGGAGCAGGGAAAACCTGCGCGATCTCGGATGGTCGTGGCACGAGCTCGTCCCCCGGCGCGACGTCGATCGACCGGAGGATCTCCCGGCAGTCGACGATCTGCTGGTGTATTGATCCCGCCGGGCTTGCGGACAGGCAACGGACAGGCAGGGGCGCCAATTTTTTGACATGCCCCCGGGCAGCTGCTTCACTTGTTTTCATCCCTCCCGGCTGAAGTGCCTATGTCCACCGCGTTGATTATCGATCCCATCCCCGAACGCGGGGAGGATCTGCGCCGTATCCTGGAGTTTCTCGAGTACGAGGCCGAGCTGATCGTCGATCCGGGTGACTGGGAGTCGTCGTTCGGCGCCGGTCGCCGCGTCGAGGTGGTGCTGTTGGCGCCCTGCAGTGGCGACGATGGACTGCTGGAGGCCTTCCGAGGGATACGGGCGCGCAACGGGCGTCTGCCAATCATCTATCTGCGGGATCCCGCCGGCGACAGCGCACCGGGGCGAGAGATCGACGCTGAGACCATGGCGACGATCGCGTTGCCGGTGCGCCACGCGGATCTCCAGTACGCCCTGCAGCAGGCGATGCTCCACGGTGACGAGCACGGGGACGCGGGCGGCCCCCGATCGCCCGAGCTCTTCCGCAACCTCGTCGGCAGCAGCGCCGGCGTGCGCAAGGTGCGGCGTCTCATCGAGAAGGTGGGCAAGACTGACGCCACCGTGCTGCTGCTCGGCGAATCGGGCACCGGTAAGGAAGTGGTCGCGCGCAACATCCACTACCATTCCCAGCGCCGTTACAAGCCCTTCGTCCCCGTCAACTGTGGCGCCATTCCTCCGGATCTCCTCGAGAGTGAGCTCTTCGGCCACGAGAAGGGCGCCTTCACCGGCGCTATCAGCGCCCGGCGCGGACGCTTCGAGATGGCGGCAGGGGGGACGCTGTTCCTCGACGAGATCGGCGACATGCCTCTGTCCATGCAGGTGAAGCTGCTGCGTGTGCTGCAGGAACGCACCTTCGAGCGGGTCGGCAGCAACAAGAGCATCGCCGCGGACGCCCGCATCGTCGCCGCCACCCACAGCGATCTCGAAGAGGCCATCGTTGCCGGCAAGTTCCGCGAGGACCTCTACTACCGCCTCAACGTCTTCCCCATGGAGATGCCGACTCTGCGCTCCCGGGTGGAGGATCTGCCCCTGCTCGTCAACGATCTCGTCAACCGCACCGAGCACGAGAAGCTCGGTACCATTCGCATCACACCGGCGGCCATGGACAGCCTCTGCCGCTACCAGTGGCCGGGCAACGTGCGCGAGCTCGCGAATCTCATCGAGCGGCTCGTGATCCTCTATCCCTACGGCACCGTCGACGCCCAGGATCTGCCGGAGCGATACCGGGTGCAGACCGCGCCCGGCGGCGAACTCGATCCAGGCGATGGCGCCGTGTCGGGCGCCAGCCTGGCCTCCCAGCAGCTTCCCAGCGAGGGCCTGGATCTCAAGGAGCACATGAACAAGCTGGAGAGCATGTTCATCATTCAGGCCCTGGACGACGCCGGGGGCATCGTCGCCCACGCGGCCCGGCGCCTGCGCATGGGGCGTACGACCCTGGTGGAGAAGATGCGCAAGCTCGGGATCCGCCGACATGATGCGAGCCGCGGCCATGGCCAGGCCAGCAGTGCCTGAGACCATCCCTTATAAAACAATAAATTAGCGCCTATATCTAACTTCGATTCTTGATTCTGGCCCCGGCATTACATAAGCTGTCGGTATTCCACGCTCGGATTCTGGTAGCCAATGCCGCGCAAGACCCGGCGCCGCGGGCGCCGAAAATCGTCCTCCCCTGTAAGGAAGCGGCTCCGGACCGCGGTCCGCCGTCTGCTGGTGCTCGCGGTGCTGGTGACGGCCGGCTACGTGGGGTGGCTGGATTTCCACGTGCGCGACCAGTTCGAAGGCCGGCGCTGGTCGATCCCCGCGCGCATCTACGCGCGCCCGGTGGAGCTGTATCCGGGTATGCCCATGGATGCCGATGCCCTGGAGGACGCGCTGCGCGGAGCGGGATATACCCGCCGCCGGGCCGCGAATCGCGCCGCCACCTATTCCCGGGACGGCGACAGGATCAATCTCCACACCCGGCGCTTCCAGTTCTGGGACGGCGAGCAGCCCGCGCAGGCGGTGCGGGTGCGCTTCAAGGGCGCGCGAGTGAGCACACTGCGGGGGAAGGATGGTAAGCGGGCCCTGGTTCGGCTGGACCCGGCGCTCGTCGGACGGATCTATCCCAATCACCACGAAGACCGCGTGCTCGTGCGCCTGGAAGAGGTGCCCCGGGGGCTGGTCGGCGCGCTGCTGAGCGTGGAGGATCGGGATTTCGAGCATCACGTCGGCGTTTCCCCCCGGGCCATCGCGAGAGCGCTCTTTGCCAACCTGCGGGCGGGTGCGGTGGTGCAGGGCGGTAGCACAGTCACTCAGCAGCTGGCGAAGGGATACTTCCTGAGCGGGGACCGCACGTGGTGGCGCAAGCTCAACGACGCCGCCATTGCGCTGATCCTCGAGGCCCACTACGACAAGGCCGAGATCCTCGAGGCGTACCTGAACGAGGTTTATCTCGGACAGGACGGGCGCCGTTCGATCCACGGCTTCGGGCTCGCTGCCCACTTCTACTTCGGCCGCGATCTGGATGCGCTCCGGCTACCGGAGATGGCGCTGCTGGTGGCGATGGTACGGGGTCCTTCCTACTACAATCCGCGCCGCCATCCGCAGCGCGCGAAGAAGCGGCGCGATCTCGTGCTCGATCAGATGGAGATGCTCGGCATCATCAGCGAGACGCGGGCGGCACGGGAGAAACGCTCGCCGCTGGGCGTCGTTCCGGCGGGGCGTGGCAGCTCCCGCTATCCGGCGTTCGTCGATCTCGTCCGCCGGCAGCTGCGGCGGGACTATCGGGACGCCGATCTGCGCGGCGACGGACTGCGCATCTTCACGACGCTGGATCTGCGTACCCAGCGTGCCGCCGAGAAGGCTCTCGCCAAACGCGTCGCGCGGCTCGAGCGGGATCTCGGTGGGGACAAGGGCGCGCTGGAGGGGGCGGTCATCGTCACCTCGCCCCAGAGCGGTGAGGCGCTCGCCGTCGTGGGCGGCCGCCGCGTCGGCGAAGCGGGTTTCAATCGCGCGCTCGACGCCGTGCGTCCTGTGGGTTCGCTCATCAAGCCCGCCGTGTATCTCGCCGCGCTGGAGCGCCCGCGGAGCTTCACCCTGGCGAGTCCCCTCTCAGACGAGCCGGTCACCATCCGCGGCTCCAACGGCAAACTGTGGCAGCCGAAGAACTACGACAACGAGACCCACGGGCGGATTTCACTCTACGAGGCGCTGGTGAAGTCGTACAATCTGGCAACCGTGCGTCTCGGTATGCAGGTGGGTCTCGACGAGGTCACCGACAGCCTGCAGCGACTGGGCGTCGAGCGGCCGCTGCGTGCTTACCCGTCGTTGCTCCTCGGAGCCGCGGAGCTTTCCCCGGTGGAAGTCACACAGATGTACCAGACGCTGGCGGGCGGCGGGTTTCGTGTTCCGGTCCGCGCCATCCGGGAGGTAACCTCCGCGCGGGGCGAGCCGTTGTCTCGATACCCCTTGTCGGTGCAGCAGGCGTTCGAACCGGGTCCGGTGTTTCTGGTGGTGGAGGCCATGCGCGGCGTCATGCGTGACGGCACCGGGCGCTCGGCCCGTGTGCGCCTCGGCGCGAACCTGGTCGCGGCGGGAAAGACCGGTACGACCGATGATCTGCGCGACAGCTGGTTCGCGGGATTCACCGAGGATCTGCTGGCCGTGGTGTGGCTCGGGCACGACGACAATACGCCGGCGGGGCTGAACGGCTCCAGAGGTGCGCTTCAGGTATGGATCGACATGATGAAATCCCTGGGTCCCCGTTCCCTCGATACGCGGGCGCCGAGCGGCGTGGAGTGGGCGTGGACCGATGTGCAGCGGGGACTCACGATGCCGCAACAATGCCCCGGCGCGGTGCGCTTCCCCTACGTGCGTGGATCTCAGCCCCGGTCCGGGCACTGCGGCGGTCTACGCGCAGGGGCGGACCGGTCGCGACCGGGTTGAGTCGCGCGCTGTTGCCGTTGGTGGTCGGTGCACTGGTGCTCGTCGCCTGCGGCAGCGCCGTGAGCTCCGGTGGGCAGAAGAGCGCCTCCACCGCGGGGAGCTCGGGCTCGGCGATGGCCACGGCGGGATCGGAAGCCGCCGGCGCCGGAGACTGGACCGCCACGGTCCGGCCACTGGGGACCTCCGACACGACATTCCGTACGATCCCCGGCGACGGGGAGTCCGCGTCGGCCACCCTCACGATTGCACAGGCCTCCGCGCGCTCCTCGACCAGCAACCCTGCCGTCGTCAGTCTTCTGGATACCGCCGGTGATCAGTTCCGCGCCGGCGAGTATGCCCGCGCCGCGTCGACCCTGGAGCGCGCCATCGCCATCGAGCCCCGCAACGGGTGGCTGTGGCATCACCTGGCCGGGACGCGGCTCGCGGAAGGACGGGTGGAGCAGGCCGCTGAGCTCGCGGCAAAGTCCAACGCTCTCGGGACGGACAATCGCGGGCTCCAGGTGGGCAACTGGCGTCTCATCGCGGAAGCGCGGCGGCGTCAGGGGGACAGCGCGGGCGCGGCGGCGGCCGAAGCCCGGGCCGCGAAGCTCGCCAACTGAGCGCGAGAGCTCAGTCTTCCTCGAAGTCCTGGGTGGTATAGCGCCAGGCGGCGTATCCCGACGTGATCTCCATCCCGGCCTTCTTCTTCAGCGCGGCGAGGAAGTCTCCGCCGCTCGGGAACGAGGCCCAGACCGCGGGCAGGAATGTCGCTCTCTGAGCGCCGGAATCGATGAGCAGCCCGTCAATCTCGGGGCGCAGGGAGGCGATGAGATCGTCCTCGTGCTCGAAGCGCACCGGCTCCAGCGGGGAGAGTATGGACACGTGGATGTGCAGCGCCTCGAGCTCGAAATGCTCGACGGGATTGAAGCGTACGTCGGAGAAGGCGGCCGCGAAGGCGTGCCGCGCCACGTCACTGACCAGCGGGCGCTGGGCCTGCAGGCTGCCGATACAGCCGCGCAGTGCCGCCTCCTTGTGCAGGGTGACGAAGGTGCAGGCGATGCTGCGCAGCGGCGCGGGATAGTCATTCAAGGTGACCTGTGGTGCCTCCGACTCCGCCAGTCCGTGGGCAATGGCGTCGCGTGCGACTCCGAGGAGCGTCGTGCATCCGGCCGCGTCGATGCTCATGTGAGCGCGAAGGCACCGTAGCCGACGACCCGGGAGCGGTCGCCGGCGGTGTCGCCGGAGTTGCGCACGTCCAGGGTCGTCACCTCCAGGTCGTGGGTGTCCGCCACCTGCATGAGGCCGTTGATGGCCCGGCAGCCGCAGGCCTGCTCGGGGCGGATGTCCTGGCTGTGACGCTCTATTGCGCGCGTGGTCTCCCGATCGACGCGATTGGCGGTGTCGTAGTCGAGGAAGTGACTGAGATCGGAGCTCACGACGATGACCGTGTCGGACCGATCCTGGAACAACTCGATCACCCCGGCTACGGCGTCGGGACCGGCGTCACCGACGACGACGGGAATCAGCTGAAACTCCTCCAGGACCGTCTGCAGGAATGGCAGGTGCACCTCGAGACTGTGCTCCTGCGCGTGGGCCTCGTCGAGCACGCCCACCTGGGGGCAATCCATGAGCTCCCGGCAGCCGTCGCTATCGACAGGCACCTCGCCGAGCGGTGTCTCGTAGGCGGCGGCGCTGGAGAGCGCGAGCCCTCGGAAGGGCACCCGGTGGCTGGGGCCCAGCAGCAGGACCCGGCGTGTCGTCTGGCGGCGCGCGGCGAGCTGGGCGTAGGCGATGGCCGCCACGGGCCCGGAATAGATGAAACCCGCGTGGGGGGCGATCAGCAGGCGGGGATCGGTGCGCGCCGGGGGTGCGTCGTCCATGAGCTCGGCCACCATCTCGGACAGCTCGACCGGGTCGCCGGGGTAAAAGAGCCCCGCCACGGCGGCCGGCCGAACCGGGAGCGCACCGGGATTTTCACTGAGAATTCCGCCGGTATGGGGATGGTCCATGCTTGATTTCCGCCGGGCGCGAACCTATTTAGAAAGTATAGCCGCTCGCCTTCCGAGCCCGGGCTATGAGTCAGGCCATGAGCGAGTCCAACCACAGCCCCGACGCTACGGTCGCCACGGAATACTGGCATACCCTCCCGGACGGCCGCGTCCAGTGCGACGTGTGCCCGCGGGCCTGCAGGCTGCGGGACGGCCAGCGGGGCCTGTGCTTCGTGCGCGCCCGGGAAGGGGACGGGGTCGTCCTCACGACCTACGGGCGCTCCAGCGGCTTCTGCGTCGACCC
>CBDTYP010000181.1:0-6539 GCA_965364645.1 uncultured Gammaproteobacteria bacterium
GAGCCGAAGTGCTCGAAGAAGGAAGCGAGCCTCGAGTCCTGGAGCTATCTCAAGAAGCGCCTGGATGAGCTTGGTCTGGCGGGGGAGGGCGGAATATACAGGACCAAGGCGAACTGCCTGCGGATATGCCAGCAGGGGCCGGTGGCCGTCGTCTATCCGGACGGCGTCTGGTATCGGGGCTGCACGCCGGAGATCCTGGAGCGCATCATCCAGGAGCATCTCATCGGCGGTCAGCCGGTGGAGGAATACATCATCACAACGAATCCGATGACCGGATCCGGAGAGTAAGTCCGCTCAGGCGCGCACCTTCAAGACCATCACCTTGAGACCGTTGCTCTGCAGCTCGTTGCGCGCCTCATCGAGGGCCTGCAGATTGGTGAACGGGCCGACCCGCACCCGGTGCCACTTCTTCCCGCCCTCGATGGAGACGGTCTGGATCTCCACCGGCATGCCGATGAGGGTGAGCTCCGCCTTCAGGCGATCCGCCTGGGCCAGATCGCGAAAGGATCCCGCCTGCAGCACGTAGGTGACGCCCTCCTTCTCGACCTGCTTTTTGGTCTTCTTGCTCGCGCTCTTCAGCTCGTGCTCGGGAACGGCGACCTCCATCTCGGGCAGCATCGTGTAGAACTCGAAGCGCGGCCGATTCTTCTTCTCTGACGGCTGTTTCTCGTTTCCGGCGACCAGCTTGCCCTCGTCGCCCCCGGTTGCCTCGCGCACTGCTCGCACCACCTCTTCGGCGCTGAAGTATTCCTTGAACTCCGCGTACAGCGTGCCCCCCACGCCGATGAGCAATCCCGCCAGGAACCAGAGCCAGCCGCGACTCGGTTTCGACTTCTTGGTGCTCTTTCGTCTGTGCTTGTAATCCTTCGGTGCCATCCAGCTCCCTTCCTGTCGTACCTACATTTCCTCGGGCGCCGATACGCCGAGGATCGCCAGCCCGTTGGCGATCACCTGGCGGGTCGCCGCCACGAGAGAGAGACGCGCCGTGCGCAATTCGACGTCGTCATCCAGCCAGGTGTGAGCGTTGTAATAGGTATGCAGATCGTTGGCAAGCTCGCGCAAATAATAGGCGAGCTGGTGGGGCTCGAGATCCGCGGCCGCCGAGTCGATGACCTCGGGGTATCGGGTCAACGTGCGCAAGAGCGCCACCTCGTGTGAAGTGCTCAACCGGGTCGCGTCGACCTCCGAGTCCGCCGGATCGAATCCCATCCCGCGGGCCTCGGCTTCCCGCAACACACTGCAGATCCGTGCGTGGGCGTATTGGATGTAGTAGACGGGATTGTCGCTCGACTCCGACGTCGCCAGATCCAGGTCGAAGTCCAGATGCTGTTCGCAGCGGCGCATTACATAGAAGTAGCGCGCGGCATCGTTGCCTACGTCATCGCGCAACTCACGGAGGGTGACGAACTCGCCAGTGCGGGTGGACATCTGCATCTTCTTTCCGCCCCGATAGAGCGTGACGAACTGCATGATCAACGCGTCGAAATTGTCGGGGTTCTCGCCGAGCGCCGCCAGCGCGCCCTTTACCCGTGACACATATCCGTGATGGTCCGCACCCCAGACATCGATGACGCGCACGAAACCGCGCTCGAACTTCTCCATATGATAAGCGATGTCGGAGGCGAAGTAGGTCGGCTGGCCGTTCTCGCGCACGATGACGCGATCCTTCTCGTCGCCGAACGCGCTCGCGCGAAACCAGATGGCGCCGTCCTTCTCGTAGGCGTGACCGGCTTCGAGCAGTCTTTTCGTCGCACGATCGATCGCGCCGCTGGTTACGAGCGACGCTTCCGAGTACCAGCGATCGAACGCTACGCCGAACTCGGCGAGATCTTCACGTATCTCGTCCACCTGACTCGTCGACACGTACGCGTGCACGGCGCCGAAGCCATCCTCGCCGAGAAGTTCCCTCGCGCGCACGATGAGCGCGTCTATGTACGTGTCCTTGTCGCCGCCCCGGTCTTCGTCAGGGGGCAGATCCCGGGTGACGTCTCCGGCGTCGCGCCGGTACGCGTCGCCGTCCCGCCCGTGCAACGCACGCGCCATCGTGCGGACGTAGTCGCCTTTATAGCCGTTCGCCGGGAACGGGACGGACTCGCCGCAGATCTCGAGGTAACGCAGCCAGACGCTGGCGGCGAGAATCTTCATCTGACGCCCGGCATCGTTCACGTAGTATTCGCGCTGGGTGGCGAAACCCACGGCATCGAGGAGGTTGGCGATGGCGGCGCCGTAGGCCGCGTGGCGTCCGTGACCCACGTGCAGCGGACCGGTGGGATTCGCCGATACGAACTCCACCTGCACGGCCCGATCCTGGCCTCGCGTCGATCGGCCGAAGTTCTCGCCGGCGGCGAGGATCTGATCCACCAGCGACGCGCGCGCGCCCTCGGCGATGGTGAAGTTGATGAACCCGGGACCCGCGACCTCCACGGCGGCGATCTCTGGCGCGTCGGCGAGGCGCGAGACGACGAGCTCGGCGATCTCGCGGGGACTCTTGCGCGCCTGGCGGGCGAGACCCATGGCGACCGGTGTCGCGTAGTCGCCATGGCTGCCGTCGCGGCTGCGCTCGATGGGGACGTCGGGAATGGACTCCAGGGCGAGGGCGCCATCATCCACGAGGCCCTCGAGGGCCGCCTTCACGAGAGATTGGAGCGTTTCTTTCAAGACCTTCGTCGTCGTGATTGCCAGGCAGCGTATTCTGAGGACTTCCCTCCCGCCCCCACAAGCGGCGCGGCCGATGAATTCACAACATTTCCTGAGGATCGACGTCCAGCGACCAGCGCACGCGGCGCCCGGACTTAAGCGTCTCGAGCTCTTCCAACCATGGCGCCAGGAGGCCGTGCAGGGGAGCCCGCTCGTCGGACTGCAACAGCAGCTGGCCGCGGAAGCGCCCGGCGCGCCGCTCCATCGGTGCCGGCACCGGTCCAAGTGCCTGAACGTGCATCGATTCATGGGTGTCCACGAATTGCTGGGCGCGGGCGCGGGCGTCTTCGAGGAAGGCCATGGCGCGTTCCCGTTGAGGGGCCTCGGCGCGCAGGAGGGCGAGGCAGCTGAAGGGGGGGAGTGCCGCCTGGCGGCGCTCGGTGAGGGCCGCCTCGCCGAAGTGGCGGTAGCCTTCGCGCACCAGCACTCTCAGGAGGGGGTGGTCCGGGTGATGGGTTTGGATGAGGACCCGGCCCGGGCGCTGACCGCGGCCGGCGCGGCCGGCTACCTGCACTAGGAGCTGGGCCATGCGTTCGGCGGCACGGAAGTCCGCGCCGAAGAGTCCGCCGTCGGCATCGAGAATCCCGACCAGGGTCACGTTGGGAAAGTGGTGGCCCTTGGCAAGCATCTGGGTGCCGACGAGGATATTCGTCTCCCCGGCGTGAATGGCGTCGAGGACACCCTGGAGCGCGCCCTTGCGCCGCGTGCTGTCACGGTCCACCCGATCGATGCGTGCGTCGGGGAAGCGCTCGCTGAGCGCATCGACCACACGCTGAGTGCCGAGGCCAAGGGCGCGCAGATCCGGATCGTTGCACTCGGGGCAGGCTTCCGGCACGTCGCGCTCGGCGGCACAGTGATGGCAGCGCAGCCGGCCACTCGACCGGTGATAGACCATGTGGGCGTCGCAGCGGGCGCAGTCCGCCTGCCAGCCGCAGGCGTGACAGATGAGTATCGGCGCGTACCCCCGTCGATTGACGAAGAGCAGCACCTGCTCGCCTTCCCCGAGGCATTGCTCGATGGCGTTGGCGAGCTTCTGGGAGATGCCTTCCTCGAAGGGCTGGCCCCGGAGGTCCAGCACCTCCACCGTGGGCACCAGCGCGCCCTCGGCGCGCCGGGAGAGCCGCAGACCCTGGTGGCGGCCGGCGGCGACGTTGTTGAGCGTTTCGAGGGACGGCGTCGCGCTGCCGAGCAGCACCGGGACATCGCACTGGCGGGCCCGCACGATGGCGAGATCCCGCGCCGAGTAACGGAAGCCGTCCTGTTGCTTGAAGGACCCGTCGTGCTCCTCGTCGATCACGAACAACCCCGGCCGTGCCAGGGGCGTGAACACCGCGGAGCGGGTCCCCACCACCACCGCGGCGCTGCCGTCCCGGGCGGCGGCCCAGGCCTGGAGCCGCTCACGGTCGCTGAGACCCGAGTGCAACACGGCCATGGGCACCGACAGACGCTCTCGCAACCGGGCGACAATCTGCGGCGTCAAACCGATCTCCGGAATGAGCACCATGGCCTGCCGCCCCGCGGCAACGGTGCGCGCGATAACCGCGAGATAAACCTCGGTCTTGCCGCTCCCCGTAACCCCGTCGAGCAAAAAGCTCCGAAACCCCTCCCGCGCACCCCAAACAGCCTCGATAGCCTCCCGCTGCTCCTCATTAGGCTCCGGCCACGATTTCTGGACACCCAAGGATTCGCCGGAAGCGAATTTCTGGACACCCACTGATTCCTCGAAGGCCTCAACCCAGCCCCGGGCCGCCATCTTCGCCACCGCGCCGCGCCAATCCCCCTCGAGACCCGCGAGCTCCGAGCGCGTGACGCCGCCGGAGCGGCCCTCGAGAAGGTCCCGCACCGCGGCCTGGCGAGGCGCCCGCCGCAGGCGCTCCCCGTCCAGGCGCCGGCCGGCCTCGGTCAACCGCCAGCGGGTCTCGCCGCTCGCGGGCAGCGGCTTCCCCGCGCGCAGGGCCGCGGGAAGGGCCCCGAGCACGACCTCGCCCACCGGGTGATGGAAATAATCGCTCGCCCAGCGCAGGAAGGAGAGTGTGTGGGTGTCCAACATTGGGGTTTCGTCGAGGGGGATGGTGATGGGTTTCAGGCGCTGGGGGGGGACGTCGGTGTGATTCAGGTGTTCGAGGACGATGCCTACGCGGGAGGCGCGGCCGAAGGGGACGCGGACGCGGGTTCCGGGGAGGGGCAGGGCGTGGGGGTCCGCGGGGAGGTAGTCGAAGGCGCGGCGCAGGGGCGAGGGCACGGCGACCCGCAGGTAGCGTGGGGGGCTCGCCCCTGGGGGCGGGCTCACGCCGGCTCTTCCGCCAGTGTTTCCACCACGCGCAGGGCGGCGCGTTCCATGGGCCGGCCATCCACCGGGCTCAGCGGCACCCGCCGGCGCGCCCGTTCGGCGAAGACCACCAGCTCCACCGGCACGTCGTCCGCCAGGAAGCGGCAGGTGGGGAGGCGCTCGGTATCGTCGCTGGCGAGGCGCAACGTGCGCTCGCCCTGTTCGTGGGGGACGCCGTTATCGAGTAGGAAGATGCCCACCTCCTCCGCGGTCTCGGCGAACAGATGCAGACAGACGTCGCTGTGCTCGTCGGCGGTGCCGCTCAGCACGGCGCCCACGAGGCGCGGCTCGAATCGCGCGAGGAAACGCATGGCGCGCACCGCGACCTGGCGCAGCTCCGCCAGGCGCCGCGGCTGGCTGTCGGCGCGAAACAAACGCTGATACTCCGAGACCGCCGCCTCGATCTCCTCGTTACTGGGGAGATTACGTTGCTCGTCGATACGCAGGCGCTGCAGCGCTTTTCGCTTTGCCAGCTGGAAGTCCCGTACCCCCGCCTCGCACATGACCCGGGCCGCCTCCTTCGCGATGCGGTCGCGGATCTGGGTCGACTTCATGTTTGAACGGGCAGGCACCGGCGGAATTCCTCTGGTAACTCAAAACAGCTGCTCGGTGACCCCGGACTCCGGCGTCGGGGTCGGCGTGGTACCGGGACTGGTGGACGTCTCCACCAACCCCTGGCGGGGCACGTTCTCGCTACGGAAGGTCTCGAACACGGCACCCGGCTGAGACGCGCTGGCGCGCAGTCCCGATTCGGGATCGATGCGTACCGTCACCAGTCCATCAGGCTGCGCCAGAGCTTCCTCGGGCACACCGTCCAACGCGACCCCCATGAAATCGATCCACATGGGGAGCCCCGCGCCGGCGCCGGTCTCCCGCCGCCCGAGAGGTCCGAGCTGATCGAAGCCCACCCAGGCGGTGGTCACGAGCTTCGGATTGAAGCCGGAGAACCAGGCGTCCTGTTGATCGTTCGTCGTGCCGGTCTTGCCGGCCAGATCGCCGCGCTTCAGGCGCAGCGCGCGGCGTCCGGTGCCGCGCTTGATGACGTCGCGCATCAGGGAGTTCATCAACCACGCGTTCTGGGGGGTCAGAACCCGGGGGGCGTGATCGGGGTCGTCGGCGGCATCGTAGGCGAGCACCATCTCGTCGAGCGCCGGATCCGCCACCACGTCCAGCACCACCGTCTCGCCGTCGTCGCAGTCCCGGCAGACCCGCTGGGGATCGGCCTGGTACCACAGGGATCCGTCGGAGCCCTCGATCCGCTCCACGAAGTAGGGCGTGACGCGAAAGCCGCCGTTGGCGAGCACGGCATAGCCGGTGGCCATCTCCAACGGGGTCACGCTGCCGCTGCCGAGCGCGAGCGATAGATCGTGAGGAATACGCTCGACATCGAGGCCGAAGCGCTTCAGGTACTCCACGGCATAATCGATGCCGATCCGACGCAGCAGTCGGATCGAGACCAGGTTACGGGACTTGAACAGCGCCACCCGCAGGCGCGTCGGCCCGAAGAATTTGC
>CBDTYP010000182.1:0-6524 GCA_965364645.1 uncultured Gammaproteobacteria bacterium
CTGGGTCACCATTTCGCCGTCAGCGCCGGCCACGAGTTGGCCGCGGGCGCAGCTCTCGAGGTGCTGGACGGCGGCGGCAATGCCGTCGATGCCGGGGTTGCCGCCATCCTGACCCTCGGCGTGGTCTACAGCGATCAGGTGAGCGTCGCCGGCGTGGCGCCCATGATCGTGCACCTGGCGGAGAGCGGCGAGACCTGGACCATCGCCGGCGTCGGAGGCTGGCCCCGGGCCCTGGACGTCGATGCCTTCATCGACGCCCACGACGGCACCATCCCGCTGGGGGTGCGCCGCACCGTGGTGCCGGCGGCCCCCGACGCCTGTCTCCAGGCCCTGGCCCGCTGGGGCACCATGCGCTACCGGGACGTCGCCGCCCGGGCCGTGCAGTACGCGTCCCGGGGGTTCGCCCGCCACCAGGTGATGCTCGACTACGTCGCCCAGTACGCCGACGACTTCCGACACTGGCCCGATAACGTCGATCTGTGGCTCCCCGGCGGCGAGGTGCCCGCCCTCGGGAGCCGCCTCGTGCAGGCGGATCTCGGCGCGACGCTCCAGTTCCTCTGCGACGAGGAGCAGGCCGCCGGCGACGACCGCGGCGCGGGCTTCGATGCGGTGCGCGACGCCTTCTACCGCGGCGACGTCGCGAGTCGCATCCTCGCCCACCAGCGCGAGCACGACGGCCTGCTGGATGCCTCGGATCTCGCATCGTTCCGTTCCCAGGTGCTGCCGTCGCTCTCCCGGCGTGTGCGCCTGAACGGCGAGGATGTCGACGTGCACACCTGCGGCCCCTGGTGTCAGGGACCGATCCTCTTGGAGGCCCTGGCGACGGTGGAGGGACTCGACATGGAATCCATGGGGCACAACACCGACACCTACCTGCATACCGTCGCCGAAGCCATAAAGCTCGCGTTCGCCGATCGCGAGGGCTATCTCGGGGATCCCGACTACGTCGACGTGCCCGTCGACGTTCTCTTGAGTGAGTCGTATGCCGTCGAGCAGAGGCGGCGCATCGATCCCCGGAGCGCATCCTCCGGCATGCCCCATCCCGGGAACATCCCCGGATACACGCCCTACGTCTCTCCCGTCACGATGAGCAACGAGCCCGCCCGTCTGCCGGCGGATACATCCATCGTCGCCGTCATCGACCGGCAGGGAAACGCGCTCTGCTCGACGCCATCCGACACGAGCTGGGACACACCCATCGTGCCCGGCACCGGACTCGCGGTTTCGTCCCGGGGCGCGCAATCCTGGGCGGTGCGCGGCCACCCGTCTTCCCTCGCACCGGGCAAGCGCCCGCGGCTCACGCCCAACCCCTGCTTCGCCCAGGTGCCCGGGCGCTGGATCATGCCCTTCGGCACTCCCGGCGGTGACACCCAGGTGCAGGCGAATCTCCAGTTCCTGCTCAATCATCTCGCCTTCGGCATGCCGATCCAGGACGCCATCGAGGCGCCGCGCCTGATGACGCACTCCCATCCCAACAGCTTCGCACCCCACGATGCGGAGCCGGGCCGCGTGACCGTGGAAGGCCGCATCGATGAGGAAGTGAGCGATCGACTCGCGGCGCGGGGCCATCGCGTCGATCGCCTGGACGATTGGACTCACTGGGTCGCGGGGATGTGCGCGGTCAAGAAGGACGTCGCCAGCGGTGAGCTCCAGGCCGGCGCGGACCCGAGACGCTGGAGCCGCGCGCTCGCCTGGTGAGCTGCTGGTCGACGCGCACAGGCGGCGGATGAGCATGTTGGCGCGGCTCGCCGACTTCCCATAGGATGCGCGGCAATGAAAAACAGCCGCTCACGAATCGCCGTCATCAAGGGTGACGGCATAGGTGTCGACGTCACCGACGCGACGCTCGCCGTCATAGAGGCCGCCGAGAAACGGGTCGGCGATCTCGCTTTCGACTACGAGTTCCTGGATGCCGGGGCCGCGTACTTCCGGGAGCACGGGACCGACATGGCCCCCGGCGCGGAGAAGGCAACGGAGAGCGCCGACGCGATTTTTCTAGGCGCCATCGGGATACCCACCGTTCGCCACGAGGATGGCACCGAGATAGCGCCGCACCTCCGCCTGCGGGAGACATTTCAACTCTATGCCGGCGTACGGCCCGTGAAGGCATACCCGAACGCGCCGCAGCGTCTCGCGGACGAGCGGGCGGCAGGGATCGATCTGATCATCCTGCGCGAGTCCACCGAAGGATTGTTCTACTCAGCGGCGGCGCACGGGCGCAGCGAGATCGTCGGTGACGACGAGGTACGGGACACGTTGCGGATTACCCGTGCGACAACGGAGAAGCTCCACGACTTCGCGTTTCGCTTGGCGCAGAAGCGGCGAGAGAGGGGCGGGAAGGGGCGCGTCACCTGTGTCGACAAGGCCAACGTCTTCCGGTCCATGGCGTTTTTCAGGAAGATCTTCGATGAGTGCGCTGCAAAATTTCCGGACGTGGAACACTCATATAACTACGTCGACGCCCAGGCACTCGACTTGATCCGCAGACCCTGGGAGTTCGACGTCCTGGTCATGGAGAACATGTTCGGAGATATCTTGTCCGATCTCGCCGGTGGACTCGTCGGCGGCATGGGCATGGCGGCCTGCGCGGAGATCGGGGATACCCACGGCTTGTTCCAACCGGCCCACGGCAGCGCACCGGACATCACGGGTCAGGACAAGGCGAACCCGCTGGCGGCGGTCCTGAGCGGTGCGTTGATGCTCGACTATCTCGCGGATCGTTCCGGGCTGCAGGCCCACACCGACGCGGCGCACCTGATAGAGGCGGCCGTTCAGTACGGTTTCGAAACCGACCGACTCCGTCCCATGGAGTTCGGTGGCGATCAGGGCACCAATGAGATAACCAGGGAGCTGGTCGCGCTGGTGAAAGAGACCCGGCCATAGCATCGGTGCTACGGCGCGGGATCGGTCTCAGTATCGTACCGCGTCAGGTGCCTTCCGTCGGGATGGCTCCATCGCTGCGGTTTTCGTTGGCGTCTTCACTCCTTTCGGGCTCCGCGGGAGAAGCGTCGTCGGACTCTTCTGCGGCCGCGCCGCCCTTCTTCAGCAACTTGGCCTGCCTTTTCGCCTCGCGCTTGGCGGCCTTGGCCTTGGCTCGATTGTTGCGCTCGAAGGAGTAATTGGGTTTACGTGCCATGCATCTCTCCGTCTACGGATCCAAAGGCGTCCTGCCCGGGCGCCAAAGCGGGCGGCCGCACGTGTCGTGCAGCCGCCCTCTCGAAAGAAAATCCGTCACTAGCCGGCGAGTTTGACGTTCTCGGCGGAAGACTTTCCGTTGTTGCCGGCGACGAGCTCGTACTCGATCTTCTGGCCTTCGGTGAGAGAGGCGATACCGGCTCTCTCGAGGGCAGAAATATGGATGAAGACATCCTTGCTGCCATCAGTGGGCTCGATGAAGCCATAGCCTTTGGTCGGGTTAAACCACTTTACAGTTCCTACAGACATTCTAATCTCCACAATTTGGATTTGGGTTCAGCCTATCCGGTGATGTCGGATTCGGCAGAGAGTGTTTGCAACGGCCGGGCCGCAAAACGGTTCGGCATGGGGCCTCGGGTTATCTCGGGACTGCAAATGGATCTCGACATGGCGGACCGGCGGGACAAGCCCGGGCGGTTCTGGAAGAGTTTCGTATTTGAATCGAGGGATAATCGGGAGGAGTTTTGCTGCGTATGCCGGACGCAAAAACCAATCACGCAGTCCGACGGAAGGGGACATTACAGCATCCGGCCACAGAAAGATAGTGCCTTTGGGGCACCCCGCCCTGGCCGCCCGGGGGCCCCGGAGGCTGATAGTATGCGGCCGCATGTGGGCGTGATTTGCCCTCAGGTGCTGTCGTCTTCCATGGATACCGCTCCAGAGCTCCCACGCCTCGCTGACTACGCTCGCCACTGGGCCGAGCGGTATCCCGAGCGCGAGGCGGCCGTCATGGACGATCTCCGATGGTCTTACGGGGAGCTGCTCGCTCGGGTTTCGGACCTGTCCCGGGCCCTCCTCGCGAACGGTGTCGGCCACGGCGACCGCGTGGCGATGCTGACGGCCCCGCATCCGGCCTTTCTCGAGTCCATGTTGGCGACGACCGGCATCGGCGCGATCTGGCTCGGCCTGCATCCCCGATACCAGCTCCCGGAGCTGCATCACGTCATCGGCGAGGCGGCGCCGAAGATCGTGTTCGCCTTCGACCAGATAGATGGCCGCGGATATGCCCGAGAGCTCGCGGCAATCGCGGAAACCCATGCGTGCGTAAGGGAGATAGTCGTTCTCGGTGAAGAGGTTCCCGGAACGCGGGGATTCGACGATTTCGTTGCCTCCGGGAGCGAAATCCACGATTCGAGACTGGTCTCTTCCCGGTCCGCGGTCCGGCCGGAGGACACCGCGGTCATCATCTTCACCTCCGGCACCACTGGCCGCCCCAAGGGCGCGATGCTCTCCCATCGCTCCCTCGTCAACGGGGGACGGACCCAGAATGAGCACTGGCCGTCGCCACACATGCGGCTCCTGCAGAACATGCCGCCGAATCACATCGCGTGCCTCGGCATGAGCACCGCCCAGGCGCTCGTGAGCGGCGGCACGACCGTGTTCGTGGATCGTTTCGAACCCCGCCGGGTCCTCGATACGCTGGAGCGCGAGGCCATCACGTTCTTCCTGCACGCGCCGGCGATCCATCAAATGCTGCTCGACGAGCCGGACTTCGCGGAGAGGGATCTCGGCTCGCTCGAGTACTGGCTGTGGGGAGGCGCGCCCGCGCCAATCGCGCTGATCGAGCGGCTGCGCGGGTTCCGAGTGAAGGTGGGGACGGCTTTCGGCATGACCGAGCTCGGTGCGTACGTGTCTTTCACCGACGCGGGGGCTGATCTGGATGTGCTGAGCGAGACCATCGGCCGGCCCGAGCCGGGATTCGATCTGCGCCTCGCGGACGCCGCCGGCACCCCGGTGAGCGTTGGCCGGGAGGGCGAGATCCAGGCCCGCGGCGACTGGTTGCTGAACGGGTACTTCAATCGGCCGGAGGCCACGCGGGAGTCATACACGCCGGATGGTTGGTTTCGAACCGGAGACATCGCCATCGAGCGCGGGGACGGCAACTGGACGCTCGTCGGTCGGGTCAAGGAGATGTTCAAGTCCGGCGGGTTCAACGTTTACCCGCGCGAGATCGAGCTCGCCATCGAGGCACACCCGGATGTCGCGATGGCGGCGGTGATCGGCATACCGGATCCACGCTGGCACGAGGTCGGTCACGCGTTCGTCCAAGCGGCCCGGGATGCCAACCTCGACGCGTCGACGCTCGATAGCTGGTGCCGGGAGCGTATCGCGAACTACAAGGTTCCGAAGACCTTCGAGTTCCGGCCCGAGCTCCCGCGCCTGCCCATTGGAAAGATCGACAAGCAGGCGCTGAAGCAGGAGATAATGCAACGGACGATCAGTACTGACGCGCCATAGCGCGCCGGAGACCCGCCTCTCTCGGAGCCGCTCGTTGTATGAAGCCGCCAGAAACAGGAATCACGACCACCATCGAGCTTGTCCCGAGGGCCGACGACACGGCCGCGGAGGCCGGCAACCCTGGTATCGACGTCGTATCGACGATAGCCCTGATACTTTATATAGAGACGGCGTGCGAGCAGCTGCTCGCGCCGTACTACGAGCCGGGGGAGGCGACCGTAGGCACCCGGGTGGAGGTTGATCATCTGGCGCCCGCGAAGATCGAGCGCTCGGTCCACGTCAGCGCGACGCTGGAGCAGATACGCAGCCGGCGATATATTTTCGCAACGGAGATACGCCAGGGCGACACGCCGATCATGCGTGGGTTCCATCACCGCAACGCGGTGCAGATGGGTGACTATTCGAACGCGGCGCCGCGCTCCCGACCTGAACCTCCGGTCCTCGACTTCTGGTTCGATTTCCACAGCCCGTGGTGCTATCTGGCCGCGACCCGTATCGGTGCGATCGCCCGGGAGCACGGAGCGACGCTCCGCTGGCGCCCCGTGCACCTCGCGAATCTCCTGGATCGCATCGACGGACGCAGACCGCTGGAGGGAACCAAGGCATTCGTGAGCTGGTATCGCCAGGATCTCGCCGATCAGGTCGCGGAGCTGAGACTCCCCTACCAGCGTCACCCCGATTACCCGCTGCGCCCTTCACGCGCCCTGCGAGCCACCCTCCTGGCCGGGCAAGAGGACCGCGCCGAGGCATTCGTCCGCGAAGTCATGCAGGCCTACTGGGTCGACGCGAGAGACATCTCCGACCTGCAGGTGCTCGCTGACCTTGGCGCCGCCGCCGGCCTCGACCCGCAAGCCGTGCAAAACGCCGCGACGGACCAACATTTCAAGCAGCTTCTCCAGTCAAACCTGAGCGAAGCCGCCGCCGCCGGCGTCTTCGGCGTCCCCACCGTCATCCTCGACAAGAAACGCTACTTCGGAAACGACCACCTGGACCTCCTGTCAAAACACCTCGCCAGAAGTCGATAGCCCATTTCTGGACACCCAAGGTTTGGTCTCCCACCAATCTCTGGACACCCAAGGATCACACCCAAG
>CBDTYP010000183.1:0-6517 GCA_965364645.1 uncultured Gammaproteobacteria bacterium
CGTGGCCGAGGGTATCCTCAAGCTGCTCGATCGCATCCAGCGCGAGTTCAACCTCGCCTACATGTTCATCACCCACGATCTCGCCACCGTGCGCGCCATCGCCGACGAGGTCGTCGTCATGCTGCAGGGGCGTATCGTCGAGCAGGGCCCCACCGAGGACATGTTCACGCCGCCCCATCACGAGTACACGGATCTCCTGCTCTCGTCGGTCCCCGAGATGGACCCGGAGTGGCTCGACCGGCTGATGGAGCGGCGCCGGGCGGGAGGCGTGATGGAGTCGACGTCGACGTCCTGAGGCCGCTGGCGCCCATGGTTTTCGTGGTGCCCGTCACATTCCCGGGGCGCGTCGCCTGACGCAGATCAGCCGGATGCGGAAGCTTCCGGGTTAACTTCCCGGCTTCGACACTGGAAGGGTCTTCACAATGAGCAGCGTCTCCCGACTCGAGTCTATCTATAAGGATCTGGAGAAAGAGCACAAGCGGGTCATGAAGCTGTTGGCCCGACTGCGAGAAGACGTGCCGGCGGCGGATCTGTTGCCGATTCTCGACGAGCTTCGCACGCTGCTGATCATCCACTTCGCCCGCGAGCAACTGCCCGACGGTTTCTACGACGCGCTGGGAGAGCTTGCCGAGTCCCGTCGCGGCGAGCTCGATGAGCTGATCGCCGAGCACGGCGCGATCCTCTCCGACCTCAACAGCCTGCTGAAGGATGCGAAGGACTCCCCCGTCGTGGACGAGACCGATGTGCTGAATCGAGTCGGCCGCCTGCTCAAGCAGCTGGACGCCCACGAGCACAAGGAGCACATGTTCGCCACCGACGTCCTCGGTACGAATCCCGACGCTTGAGCAATCCCGTCCGCGTGCTCATACTCGCCTCCTCCTCGATTCGGCGGCAGTCAGGGGCTGAGGGTCATGGCGAAGATCAGGAAGGCGGCGGTTATTGGCGCCGGAACCATGGGGTCGGGCATCGCGAGCCATCTCGCGAACGCCGGTGTGCCGGTGGTCATGCTCGACATGGCGAGCGAGGGAGCCGGCGGCCGCAACCGGCTCGCCGAGGCGGCGGTGGAGCGGCAGCTGCACGCGAGCCCGCCTGCCTTCATGCATCCCGACAATGCGGGCCTGATAACCACTGGTAACATCGACGACGATCTGGCGTCGATCGCGGACGCGGACTGGATAGCCGAGGCCGTCGTCGAGCGGCTCGACATCAAGAAGACCCTCTACCGGGCCATCGACGCGGTCCGGGCGCCAGGCTCCATCGTCTCGTCCAACACGTCCACGATTCCGTTGACGATGCTGACGGAAGACATGCCGGATTCGATGCGGCGCGACTTCTGCATTACTCATTTCTTCAACCCCGTGCGCTACATGCGCCTCCTGGAGATCGTCCGCGGGCCGGACACGCGGCCGGACGCGATCGAAACGCTGGCGGAGTTCTGCGACGTGGCGTTGGGTAAGGGCGTCGTGTCCTGCAACGACACGCCGGGATTTCTCGGCAACCGCGTCGGTGTCTTCGCGCTGCAGGTCGGGATCGTCGAGGCGGCGCGGGCGGGGCTCACCGTCGAGGAGGCGGATGCCATCATGGGCCGTCCGATGGGGATCCCGAAGACCGGCGTGTTCGGGCTCTACGATCTCATCGGGCTCGACCTCATGCTGGACGTCGTCGCGAGTCTCGAGGGCGCGCTATCGGCGGACGACCCCTTCCAGGACGTCGCCGCCGGCATCCCGGCCGTCGCGGAGCTCGTGTCCCGCGGACACACCGGGAACAAGGGCGGCGCCGGTTTCTACCGGGAGGTGGAGGAGGGCGGAGAGACCCGTCGCGAGGCGCTGGATCTCGCGACCGGTGCGTACCGTCCCGCCGAGCGTCTACTGCCGGCCGCCGCCGAGGCCGGCGAGTCCCGGGGCCTGCGCGCGCTGGTGGAGTATCCCGACGCACACGGCCGCTTCGCCTGGCGGGTGCTGGCACGTACGCTGTCTTACGCGGCCTCGCTCCTGCCCGAGGTGGGCGAGGACATCGTGCCCGTCGACGAGGCCATGAAGCTCGGATACAGCTGGGCCCGCGGCCCCTTCGAGATGATGGACGAGCTCGGCGTGACCTGGTTCAAGGACCGGCTGCGTGAAGAAGACATGACGGTTCCGGCAATTCTCGAGTCCGCCGGCGACGGGCCCATGTACCGGGCGGCGGGCGGTCACGTCGAGCATCTGGGATTCGATGGCCGCTACCGTCGCTTGAACCGCGCCCCCGGAGTCGTCCGTCTCGGAGACGTGAAGAGGGTGCAGACGGCGGTTACGGGCAACGACGCGGCAAGCCTCTGGGACGTCGGCGACGGCATTGCCTGTCTCGAGTTTCACACGAAGGCGAATGCGCTCGGGCCGGACTCCATGACGTTGCTGCGCGAGGCATTGTCCGTAGTCGAAGAGCGCTTCACCGCCATGCTTGTGCACAATGATGCGCCGCATTTCTCGGTGGGCTTCAACCTGGAGTTCGCCCTCTCGAACGCGAAGGCAGGTGACTGGGACACCCTGGACACGGCGCTACGCGAATTTCAGGAGACGACAGCGGCCATCAGGCACGCGCCCTTCCCCGTGGTGGCGGCGCCGGCGGGCACGTCGCTCGGCGGCGGCTTCGAGGTGCTGCTCCACTGCGACGCGCTGCAGGCCCACGGCAACATCGTCATGGGCCTGGTGGAGACCCTCGTTGGACTCGTCCCATCCGGCGGCGGGTGCAAGGAGCTGCTGCGCCGATGGTGCGCCGACGCGGAAGACGCGGACGGCGTCGTCGCAGGCGCCTTGAAGGTGTTCGAGCTGATCGGCATGGGCAAGACCGCGGCGTCGCCCGTGGAGGGCGCACCCTACCGTTTCTTCCTGCCCCGGGATCGCAGCACCATGAACCGCGACCGCCTGTTGAGCGATGCGAAGCGGCGGGTCATCGAGATGGCCGAGGACTACGCGCCGCCGGCGGCGGCCGGCGTGCCCGCCGCGGGGCCCGAGGGGCGCAGGGCGATGGAGGAGTTGCTGGAGAAGCTCGATGCCCGGGGAATCACCACACCCCACGACCTGGTTGTGGGAGCCCGCCTCACGGAGGTGCTGTGCGGCGGCGGCGTGTCGGCCGGGGCGAACGTCAGCGACGAAGAGCTCTGCGGCCTCGAGCGCCAGGCCTTCCTCACCCTGGCGGGAACCCCGGCGACCATCGCCCGCATCGAGCACATGCTGAGCAAGGGTCGCCCCCTGCGTAACTAAATGCGTCTCTGACCCTGATTTATCAGCCCATCACGAAGGGATTCGGTACCTCGCTCGAGGTGGAGATCCAGACGCTCTTGGTCTGCATGTACTCTTGGATGGCCTCCTGGCCGTTCTCCCGTCCCAGGCCGCTGCGCTTGTAGCCGCCGAAGGGTGTCGTGTAGCTGAATGCGCGGTAGGTGTTGACCCACACGGTTCCCGCCTGGAGCTGCTCCGACATGGTGATGGCCCGGCGCATGTCCTCGGTCCAGACGCCGGCGGCGAGGCCGAAGATCACGTCGTTACCGATGGCGAGGGCCTCCTCGTCGTCCTTGAAGGGGATCACGGCCAGCACCGGTCCGAACACCTCCTCCTGGGCGATGCGCATGGAGTTCTTCACGCCGGTGAACACCGTCGGCTCCACGAACCAGCCGTCGCCGCATTCCGGGCGGGTCGCCTTCGCGCCGCCGAGAACGGTCTCCACGCCCTCACTCTTGGCGATGTCGATGTAGCCGAGCACCTTCTCGTACTGCATGAGGTTGGTGACCGGACCCACCTGGGTCTCGTAGTCCATGGGGTTGCCCATGCGCGCGGTCTTCGCGAAGTCCACCAGCTTCTCGACGAACTCGTCGTGGATGCTCTCCTGCACCAGCAGACGCGAGCCCGCGATGCAGGTCTGGCCCGTGGCGGCGAAGATCCCGGAGACGACGCCCTTGACTGCGTTGTCCATCTTGCAGTCGTCGAAGACGATGTTCGGCGACTTGCCCCCGAGCTCCAGGCTCACGCGCTTGATGTCCTGCGCGGCCTCGGAGTAGACGTGGGCGCCGGTCTTGGATGAGCCGGTGAACGCCACCTTGCGCACCAGCGGGTGCTTCACGAGCGGCTCCCCGGCCTCGGGTCCGAAGCCCGTCACCACGTTGATGACGCCCTTCGGGAAGCCGGCCTCCTCGAACAGCTTCATCAGCGCCAGCGTGGACGCGGAGGTGTACTCCGACGGCTTGACGACGAGGGTGTTTCCCGCCGCGAGCGCCGGGGCTACCTTCAGCCCGAACAGGAGGATGGGCGAGTTCCAGGGTGTGATCGCGGCGCAAACGCCCAGGGGCTCGTGGCGGGTGTAGTTGAACGCGGCCTTGTCGGTGGGGATGACCGCACCCTCGATCTTGTCCGCCATGCCGCCGTAGTAGTAGTACCACTGGGGCGTGTACTTGAGCTGGCCGGCCATCTCGCTGATGAGCTTGCCGTTGTCCTGGACCTCGATGGTGGCAAGTGCCTCGGCATCCCTGGCGATGAGATCGCCGAGTCTTCTGAGCAGTTGGCCCCGTTGAGAGGGGTGCATCTTCGGCCACTCGCCGCTGGTGAAGGCGCGCTGGGCGGCCTGAACGGCGCGCTCCACGTCTTCCGCGTTGCCCCGGGGAATGAGCGTCCAGGCCTTGGCCGTGAAGGGGTCGAAGCTCTCGAAGTATTCGCCGGATGCGGAGTCGGTCCACTCGCCGTCGATGAACATCTGCTGGCGGGGCAGGTTCTCGCTCTCGCTCATTGCGCGGGCCATCTCGTCATCCTCCCTAGAATGTGGCCTTCGGATGTGGTCGTTATCGGGCCAGTGTATCATTTCGCGGCTGCGGGCCGACGAGCACCGACCATGGGCGCGACCTCACCGAACACTGACGCGACGCGACGGATACTGGTGGCCATCACCGGCGCCAGCGGGTCCGTCTATGGCGTGCGTCTGCTGGAGTTGCTGCGCCCCGTGGCGAACGTGGAGACGCATCTGATCCTCAGCAAGGCGGGGCGGGTCACCCTCGCCGCCGAATGGGACGGGGCCGCGGCGGATGTCGAGGCTCTGGCGGACGCGGTTCACGCTCCCGGGAACATCGCCGCGCCGCCGGCCTCCGGATCGTTCCGGCTGCACGGGATGCTCATCGCCCCCTGCTCCATCCGCACCGCGTCCAATATCGCCTCCGGGAATACCGGCGACCTCATCAGCCGCACCGCAGATGTGATGCTGAAGGAGCGCCGCAACCTGGTCGTTTGTATCCGCGAGACGCCCCTGCATCTGGGACACCTGGAGACGCTGACCCAGCTCGCGCGGCTGGGGGCGGTGGTGTTTCCGCCGGTGCCGGGGTTCTATTCGAAGCCCCGGGAGGTGGACGACATCGTGAATCAGACCTGCATGCGCATGCTCGATCAGGTGGGGGTGGAGATCGACGGGGCTCCTCGGTGGGGGGAGGGCTGATTGTTGGATGTTGGGCTTCGCTGCGCTCAGCGCCAACCTACGAGACCCGGGGTGGACCCGTAGGTTGGCGCTGAGCGCAGCGAAGCCCAACAGCGGCGTTATTCGATGAACGGGCGGGGGTTCCAGACGATTTCCCAGAGGTGGCCGTCGGGGTCTTCGAACCAGCCGGTGTAGCCGCCCCAGCCGACATTGTGGGCGGGGTTGACGATGGTGGCGCCGGCCTCGTCCGCCGCTGCCATGGTGCGATCCACCTCTTCCCGGGAAGCGACGTTGCAGGACAGCGTCATGCCGCCGAAGCCGTCACCCCGGGCATCCACGTTCGCATAGCCGGCCAGGGCCTCTCTCGGGAACAGGGCGAGCCAGGCCCCCTCGAGCTGGAAGTAGACGACGGGCGGCTTGTCGTCGCGGATGGGGAGACCGAGTCCATCCCGGTAGAAGCGGGTTGCCCGTTCCATGTCGGCCACCGCGAGGGTAACGACGCTGATGCGTGGTTCCATGGGTTCCGTCCGGTGTTGTGCCTCGGCATTATCGGCACGGGGGCTCGCCGCCCGCAAGGCACGATTGACAAAGCCCGGCGATGCTCCTATGAAGTGAACTTTTCCAGGAGTCTCCGGGCCCATGAAAGCCGAGCAGATCCTCGCACGCCCGCCACGCGTCCTCAGCCAGGAGCAGCGCGAGTTCTATTTCGAGAACGGGTATCTGTTGCTGGAGAGCTTCGTCTCCCGCGAATGGCTGGACCGCATCTGGGAGGTCAGCAACACCTTCATCGAGCGCAGCCGGGGGCTCACCGAGTCCGACACCATGCTCGCGCTGGATCCCGGGCACTCCGCGGAGAACCCGCGCCTGCGCAGGCTCGTCGATCCGACGGAGCACCACCCGCTCTACTGGGAGTACGTGAGCGAGGGACCCCTGGTCGACGTCGCCGAGGATATCCTGGGGCCCGCGTTCAAGTTCCACCACTCAAAGCTCAACTTCAAGTGGTCGTCGGGGGGCGAGGAGATAAAGTGGCACCAGGACATTCAGTTCTATCCCCACACCAACTACGGTGTCGTCGCGTTCGGGCTGT
>CBDTYP010000184.1:0-6510 GCA_965364645.1 uncultured Gammaproteobacteria bacterium
AACTCGTTTAATTCCCTTTTGGTGGGAATGGCCCTGTATGCAAGGGAGATCGGGGGGCAACGTGGTCGGGAGCGGGTTCTGTAGGAGCGAGCTTGCTCGCGAATGAGGCCTCATTCGCGAGCAAGCTCGCTCCTACGCGGATGTCTTCAGGTTCAGCAAACGTTCCCAGGCTTTCTTCAGGGACTCCGAGATGGCCACATTGGGACCGGGCGCTGGGAGCCTCGCGATCTCGGAGATGTGCATGACGCCGTCGGGCTTCCCCTTGGGAAAGGTGCTCTCCTTGCCGAACAGTATGATGCCGCTGACGGCGGCGTCCGGCAGATGGCTCTTCACCGCCGCGGTTGCGGTTTCGACTTCGCGAAGAGGATTCGGGAACTTGTAACTCCCACTATCGGTCACCTGCGCCCACATATCCATGTTCTGGGCGGCGAAGATCGCACCCGAGTATCGCCGCACGGTAACGACCAGAACCCGGCTCGGTGTGAGGACGAGATGCTCGATGAAGACATGGCCGTCCATGCCGTCGGAAATCACCACGTTGTTCATCGACTCGGTCCCGAGTCGCTTGATCGCCCGGTTAACGCGAAACTGCTCGAACAGATTACGGATTGGTTTGGCCAGCGCGAGTATTGCCAGCAAAACGATCACGGCGACGACAGCGACGACGATGACAGGCATGTTCTCGCTGAAGCTCATCGGTTGTCCTCGAGGATCATATCCGACGTCTTCTCGCCAATCATGATGCAGGCTGCATTCGTGTTTCCCGACACCACGGTCGGCATGACCGACGCATCGGCGACTCTCAAGGACTGGAATCCGCGAACGCGGAGCCTGTCGTCGACCACGGCCATTGGATCCTGTCCCATTCTGCAAGTGCTGGTGGGATGGAAAATTGTCGAACCCTGCTCACGCACATACTCCAGCATCTCTTCGTCGTTGCTCACATCCGGTCCTGGTAGAACTTCCCTGCGTATATAGGACTTCATAGCAGGTATCTCGGCGATTTGCCGTGCGAGGTTCATACCCGCCACCATTGTGTCTCGGTCCATCGGGGTATCCAGGTAATTGGGCTGAATCGCGGGGGCCTTGCGTGGGTCCGCCGATCGAATGCGGATGCTCCCACGGCTCTCCGGCCGCAGCTGACATACGGATACGGTGAATCCCGAGAAGTCGTGTAGCTTGCCGCCGGGTCCGTCCGCACTGAAGCGTATGAAGTGAAACTGAACGTCCGGTGTTTCGAGCTCCGGGCGCGTTCGCGCGAACAAACCCACATGGCCGGCGCCGATGGACAGTGGGCCGGTGCGAAAGAGCGCCCAGCGCAGCGCCGCAGCGACCTTGTGCAGTGGGCTTCGGACCTCGTCGTTGACGCTCAGCCGTTTCGTGCAATCGTAGATACTGCGGACCTGATAGTGGTCCTGCAGATCGCTGCCGACGCCCGGGACATCGGCGACGACGCCGACTCCCAAGCTCTGGAGCAGCGGCCCCGGTCCGACCCCCGAGATCTGCAGCAGCTGGGGGGAGTTGATGGCGCCGCCGGAGAGTATCAGCTCCCTGCCGACGCCGGCGGTGCGCTCCTCGCCGTTCTGGCGATAGCGGACGCCAGCGGCCCGTCGGCCGTCGAATACGATTCTAGTCGCCAACGCTTCCGTCTCGACGCGCAGATTGTGGCGCTTGCGGACGGGCTTCAGGTACGACGCCGCCGAGCTGCTTCGCAATCCCTTGCGGGTGGTCAGCTGGAAGTAACCAACACCTTCCTGGCGCGCACCGTTGAAGTCATCGTTGAGCGGGATACCCGCCTGTCTCGCCGCCTCGATGTAGGCATCGCAGAGCTCGTTTCGGTGCACATCCGATACGCCGAGGGGTCCGTCACCGCCGTGAAAGTCGTCGGCGCCCCGCTCCCGACCCTCGGCGCGGATGAAGTAAGGCTTGACGCTGTCCCAATCCCAACCGGTGTTGCCGAGCTGGCGCCAGTGATCGAAGTCTTCGGCCTGGCCGCGGATGTAGATCAGCCCGTTAATGGAGCTGGAGCCACCGAGCACCTTCCCCCGAGGCCAGGTGATTCGGCGATTCTTGCTGCCGGGGACGGGATCGGTCTCGTAGCCCCAGCCGATCTTCGGATTGACGATACCCTTGTAGTAACCGACCGGGATGTGGATCCAGGGGCTGGTGTCCCTGGGCCCGGCCTCGAGAAGCAGCACGCGCACGGACGGATCGGCGGACAGCCGGTTGGCGAGCACGCAGCCCGCGGATCCGGCTCCGACGACGATGTAGTCGAACGTCTCGGCGTGCATTCAGATGCTTACCGAGAACCCGCCGTCCACGGGGATGGCGACGCCGGTGATGAAGTCCGACGCAGCGCTCGAGAAGAAGACCGCGAGACCCTCCAGGTCCTCGATCTCTCCCCAGCGTCCCGCCGGCGTACGGTTGAGCACTTTCTCGTTCAATCCCTCGACCTCGGCCCGGGCGTTTTTCGTGAGGTCAGTATTGATCCAACCCGGCAGGAAGCAGTTGACCTGGATTCCATCCGCCGCCCACGCGGTCGCGAGCGACTTAGTGAGCTGCACGACGCCGCCTTTGCTCGCGGCATAGACCGGCCCCCAGGGGGCGCCGAAGATGGAGAGCATCGAGCCATTGTTGAGAATCTTTCCGCCGCCGGCGCGTTTCATCGCAGGGTAGCAGGCTCGGCTGCAGAGGTAGGCGCTGGTGAGATTGGCATCCATCACCGCCTTCCACTCGTCTGGCTCGAGATCCTCGGGCCGCTTGCGAATGTTGATGCCGGCGTTGTTGACGAGTATGTCGATGCGCCCGAAGGCCTCGGCGACGTCGTCGGCCAGACGGGCGACTGCGTCTGCGTCCGTCACATCCGCCTGGAACGCCCGCGCCTCGACGCCGAGTTCCTGTAACGACCGCACCGCCTGCGACGACTTCTCTCGGTTTCGTCCGACGACGGCGATGCCGGCGCCGGCCCTGGCGAGACCCCGGGCCATACCGAACCCGATACCGCCGTTGCCGCCGGTGACGACGGCGACCTTGCCGGTCAGATCGAACATTTCCGCCACTCCAGTCACGAGATCTCCTTCAGCATGTTGCGAGCGATGACCAATTGTTGAATCTGTGTCGTTCCTTCGTAGATACGGAACAGCCGCACGTCTCGATAGAAGCGCTCGACGCCGTACTCCGACATGTAGCCAGCACCGCCATGAATCTGCACCGCGCGATCCGCGACCCGACCAACCATCTCGGAGGCGTACATCTTGCAGCAGCTCGCCTCGATCGTGACGTTCTCTCCCGCGTCCCGGCGCCGCGCCGTCTCCTCCACCATGCACCGGGTCGCGTAGGCCTCCGCTTTGCTGTCGGCCAGCATGGCCTGGATCAGCTGGAACTCGGCGATCGGCCGCCCGAATTGCTCACGCTCCGCCGCATAGCGGAGGCTGTCACGAATCAATCGGTCCGCCACCGCGACGCACACCGCGGATATGTGGATGCGGCCGCGATCCAACACCTTCATCGCCGTCTTGAAGCCGACGCCCTCTCGTCCGCCGAGCAGTGCATCGCCCGGCACCCTGCAGTCGTCGAAGATGACGTCGCAGGTGTGCGCACCCTGCTGACCCATCTTGCGATCCGGTTGACCGAGCGAGAGTCCGGGCGAACCCGCCTCCACCAGAAAGGCGGAGATACCGTCGGTCCCCGGCTTCTCCGTATCGGTCTTCGCGAACACCGTGAAGAGCCCCGCCTGGGGAGCGTTGGTGATGAACCGCTTCGTACCGTTCAACACATAGCCGTTGCCTTCCCGCGCGGCCGAGGTGCGCAGCGACGCGGCGTCGGACCCGGAGCTCGGCTCCGTCAAGGCGAAGCTGCCGATGATCTCGCCCCTGGCGAGCCGTGGCAGATAGCGCTGCTTCTGCTCTTCGGTGCCGTCCATGATCAGCCCGTGGGATCCGATACCGTTGTTGGTGCCGATGAGGGAGCGGAACGCGGGGGACGTCTGGCCGAGCTGAAAGGCGACCTGGACTTCCTCGCTCATGGTGAGACCGAGTCCGCCGTACTCCTCGGGGATGGAAAGGCCGAACAGGCCGAGCTCGGCCATCTCCGCGATGACGGCGGCGGGCACGGCGTCGTCGCGGGCCACCTGATCCTCCAACGGCACCAGCCGTTCGCCGACGAATCGCGCGACGCCGTCTACCAGCTGATCCAGCGTTTCCCGATCGACCGCCACCGAAACTGCTCCCTTGATATCCCCTTGCACGAGCCTATCATGTCCCCGGCCGGTCTCCCACGGCACCGCCCTGTAGGAGCGAGCTTGCTCGCGAATGAGGCTTCATTCGCGAGCAAGCTCGCTCCTACAGGGCGGTGCCGGTATCGTTCGTCACCAGCATACGAGAAGAATCTCAGACGTGATGGATAACAAGGAGAAGCGCGGCGATCTGACGGCATTGTTGAAGCCGAAGTCCGTCGCCATCATCGGAGCCTCCGACGATCCGGGCCGGATCGGCGGCCGACCGCTCAGATACCTCATCGACGTCGGCTACACCGGCGGTATCTTCCCCGTCAATCCGGGCCGCGAGACGGTGCAGGGTCTGCCGAGCTTCGCAAGTGTCAGCGCGATCCCGGAGCCGGTAGACCTCGCGGTCATCGCCGTCTCCACCGACAAGGCGATGGCGAGCCTAGACGAGTGCGCCGCGAAGGGAGTCCGTGCCGCGGTGGTGTTTACCGCGGGCTTCGCCGAGACCGGCGACGCGGGCCGCGCGATGCAGGATCGCCTGGCCGGGCTCGCGCGGGACAGCGGCATGCGCATCCTCGGGCCCAACTGCCTCGGCATCTACAACTCGGCCATCGGGTTCTTCGCCACCTTCACCGCGACCCTCGAGAACGGCCTGCCGGATCCGATAGGCGTCGGCCTCGTGAGTCAGAGCGGCGCCTACGGGAGTCACGTATCGCTGCTGGCGATCCGCCGCGGGATCGGAATCCGCTACTGGGTGACGACCGGTAACGAGTGCGACGTGGAGCTCGGCGAATGCATCGCGTACCTGGCCGAGGATCCCGACATCCACACCATCGTCGCCTACGCCGAGGGCGTGCGCGACGGGGCGGGTCTGCTCGACGCGTTGTCTCTCGCGCGCCGTATGAAGAAACCCGTCGTGTTCATGAAGGTGGGACAGACACCGATCGGCGCCCAGGCCGCGGCCTCCCATACCGCCGCGCTCGCGGGCTCGGACGCGGTTTACGACTCCGTGCTGCGGCAATTCGGCGCCTATCGCGCCGGCGACACCGAGGAGCTCCTGGATGTCACTTATGCCTGCAAGCTGGGCGTGCTGCCGAAAGGTCCGCGCATCGGATTTCTCACGGTTTCCGGCGGCGTGGGGATTCAGATGGCCGACGCTGCCGTCGGCGCGGGGCTCGACGTCGCGCCCATGCCCGACGAGGCCCAGGCACGCTTGAAGGCCCTGCTGCCCTTCGCTGCAACCCGCAATCCCGTGGACGCGACAGCGCAGGTGTTCAACGAACCCGACCTCATCGATGCCTACCTCGATATCATGCTCGAGTCCGGGGGGTATGACGCCGTCGTCGCGTTCCTGACCTACGTGGCCGCCGCGGAGTCCATGGTGGCGCCGGTATTGAAGGCCATCGAGAATGCCCACGCGAAGTATCCCGATCGGATCATCGTGATGGTCATCGTGGCGCCCGACGGGATCATCCGCCGTTACGAGGACGCGGGTTGCCTGGTGTTCGAGGATCCGACGCGGGCCGTTCGTGCCATCGCGGCCCTGCATCGCATCCACCGGGCGATGGCGATCCCCGCTTCGCCGCGCACTGCGCTAGTGGACGACCCGCCCCGCGCGCTCCCCGGCAATCCCATCGGCGAGCAGGAGTCCAAGAGTATACTCGCCGCCGCCGGAGTGACGGTCATCGAAGATCGTCTCGTCACGACCGCCGAGGAGGCGGCAGCCGCGGCCGGCGAGCTCGGTTTTCCTGTGGTACTGAAGATCGCCTCGGCGGACATCGCCCACAAGACCGAGGTGGACGGCGTCCGCCTGGGTATCCACTCGGCCGAGGGCGCGGCGCAAGCATTCCTATCGCTCACGAGCGATGTTCAACGCCGTCGGCCCGACGCCCGGCTCGACGGTGTCCTCGTGTCGCCGATGGCGGGCGACGGGGTCGAGACCATACTGGGCATCCACCGGGATCCCGTCTTCGGGCCGGTGGTCATGTTCGGTCTCGGCGGTGTGCTGGTGGAGGTGCTGGAAGACGTCAGCTTTCGGGTCGCGCCTTTCGACGAAGACGAGGCGAGGCGCATGGTTCTCGACCTGAAGGGCCGGGCGATCCTCGAAGGCACCAGAGGCAGGGGGCCATATGATCTGCCGGCGCTCTTCGGCGCCCTCGCAAACCTGTCGCGCTTCGCCGCGAGCCACGCCGACGTCATCGAGAGCGTCGACGTGAACCCGTTTCTCGTCCGCCCGGAGGGTAAGGGTGCCATCGCGCTGGATGCCCTGGTCGTCGCTCGGGATAGAA
>CBDTYP010000185.1:0-6453 GCA_965364645.1 uncultured Gammaproteobacteria bacterium
CGAGACGCTCGGCGGGGTGGCGCTCGTAAAAGCCTCGGCGGCTTCGACCTGCTCCTCGGAGGTGTGCGCCTCTTTGAAGGCTTCCATGATCACGGTGGCGAGGTCGCTGATCCGCTCGATCCGCCACCCGGCCTCGTGGAGCTCCCGGTACACGCCGCGGGGGTCGGTGGCCTCCAGGGCGAAGACGGTGGAGCGCCACGCGATCAAGATAAACGCGCCGAGCTGGTACTCCACCTTCGCAGCGCCTGTCAGGCCGTCACCGCCCGCTAGAGCGTCTTGCATTTCGCCAGGGGTGGGAATGCGGATCCAGTCGCAGGACTCGTCAGGGGCGCGCAGGAACGGCCACCTGTCCGGCGGTGGTGCCGTGGTGTGGGGTTGCATGTTGTCTCCGGGGTGTGCGGGCTTTCAGCCGCCCGCGGTGGCTAGGACGGGCCGGTGATCGTCGGTGCGGCCAAGATCGTTCCGGTCACGTTGACCGTGTTTGGCTCACCCTCGGCGAAGTCCCAGAAGAGGCGCACCTTGGGGAAGGTGATCACGTGGTCGGCGCTGTCGCCGTTATCCGTGCCCTCGGCGGTGTAGGCGACCTGAAGCACGTTGCCCTCGAACTCCCCGGCGTCGGTGGAGACGCGGGCGGAGAAGGAGCCGCTACCCTCGATGAGATCGATCAGCGTGCCAGCGGTGCCATCGGTGAAGGCGGTGTGATGCACCGAGAAGGAAAGGCTACCCGGCTCGACGCCGGTCGCACGCGAGCCGACGAGCTGGCAGCGGTCTAGTAGATCGGTGTATGCCTTGCGCAGCGGCGTACACGAAAAGTCGCCTGGCTCCAGGGTTACCGTCAATGACAGCGGCGTCGGGCTCGTGCCATCGCTGATGACCACGGTCCCGTCACAGCGGGTCTTGATAACTGTACTCGCCATAGCCTACCTCCCTAGCGTCTCACGGAGAATATCGTAAACCGCCGCGTCTAGCTTGTCACCTAGCTCCGCCTCGGTGGCCCGGATCGCTTGATCGACGGCCTCCTCGGCGACACGCGGCGCGGTGACGTCGATGATCAGCGCAGGATCGCCTTTGTAGTGGACCCACTGCGAATACGCCGCATCGTTCACCACCTGGAAGCCGGCCGCCCGAAACAGGGTGTAAGAGTGCGGCCGATCGGCGCGGCGGGGTCCGACCGGCCAGATCGCCTCGAGCTCATCCCGGGCCAGCTCCGTCGCGAGACCGAGCACGATCTCGACCACCTCTTCGGGACTGCCGCCGCCTTCGCCTTCGATCGTGACGTCAACAGGCATAGGCTACTCCCGGCGGCCGTCGAGGACAGGGAGACAGGCCGCCGGGAGCGCCATCATCCCGCGCTTCCCTGCCGAGTGAGCCGGTACACCTGGGTGGACAGAAGCCATCCCCCCTGGCGCGTCCTGCGCTCGCTCACGTAGTCGATACACTGGATCCCATGGGTGCGCCACCATGCAGGGGCGGTCACCGCGATCCGCACGTCACGCGCCGAGGCGAGGAGGGTGTCCAGGCTGCCGATCTCATCGGCCGTCCGTATGCGCTGGCATAGCTCGATCTCGATCTCATCCGTCACGATGATCGAGCCGTCCCCGGGGCGCAGCTCGCCGGCCGAGGTGGTGCGGGTGGGGAAGGCCGCGAAGCTCCCGGACTGGAGGTGATCCGGTAGGGTGCGCAGCGTCTCCACGGTGCGAGACCGCGACAAGGTGGTCTCCGCCTCGATACGGTCGCGGACGGCCTCGAGGGCATTGGCTAGCGTCGCCACTTGCTAGGCTCCCACACTGGACGATTCAAATAGATCACGGGGCTGCCGGTGCGGCGCTCATCCGAGCTGATCGTGCCGTCCTCGTCGTCATCGTACCGGAAGACGAGTGAGTCCCACTCGCTTGCATGGGCGGTGCTGTAGTAGTCGGCCAGCTCGCGGTATCGGTCGTCTCCCAGGCTGCTCGCGAAGTCGCGCCAGATCAGCTCGAGGGAGGCGAACACGTGAAGGTCGCGCAGTGCCCATGGGTCCATGACGAGCGCCGGGCGATTGCCCTTGGCGATCATCCGCCGTTGGATGCGCTCCCAGGCTTGTGTGCGGAAGGGCGCGAAGGTGGTCATGTTCGCGGAGTCGCGCAGCGCATCGAGGTCCGAGTGGAGCGCCGTCAGGTCATCGTCGGTGACGGTCGGATACAGAATGTGCCGCACGAGGTAGGCGGGCTGCCGAAAGGTGTAGACGGTCCCGCCGATCGTCATCGTCCACACCGCTAGCCACTCGGCGGACAATGGGCGATCCGTGGTGCTGGCCCCGGTGACGGTGTAGGCCGCGGGCGGGCCGAGCGTGGTCGCGCTGGCCGCGTCCACGATGGTTTCCCCGCCGTCATAGATCGTGACGGTCGCCGCGGTGGCAGTCTGCTCCACTCCCGCGGCGTCAGTGACGGTGAACGAAAGGGAGGTATCGCGCCCGCGCTCGATCATCGCGGGGAGTCCGATGCGACCGACGAGCGCCATGCCTTACCCCTTTTTCTTTTCGATCTTGCGCACCGTCTCCCGCGCGCGGTCCATGACCTGCCGGTGGGAGAGGTGCGGCTGCGACTTCTTGATCCTACCGGCCAGACTGTCAACTTGCTTGCGGTTGTCGCTCATGCTTCCCCCTTGGCGGCACGAGCGCGGCGGCGCTTGGGCTTCTCGGCGAGCTCCGGGGCGCGTAGCAGGGCACCGCGCATGCGCTCAAGCTCGGCGCGTTCCTTTTCGATCTTCTTTGCGATGGCAGGCTCAAGCTCTCGCGAGAGAAGGCGCCGGATCCGGGTGTCCTCGTATCTGTCGCAGACCTCCTCGAGCAGCACCGGATCGGGCTCTGGGAGTGCGCCCACATCCACGAGGTCGGCGCACCACCGGATGAAGGCTTCCTGTTGCTCCTCGGTGCGGCGGATCTTGACCCGCCCTGGGGCGTACTCGTGCGGCGTGCTCCAGCGATTCAGCCACACCGTGCCGCCGCGGGCAATGCACTCGTCTGCATAGACGCCAGCGGGGCCGCCATTCTCGATCACCGTCCAGCCGTTGCGCTGGAGCGCGAAGATCATGTCCCGATCGTCGCCATTGGAGCGAACGCCGTTGGCGCCCGGCAGGATCGGCACCGGCCGGAGCTGCGGCACCCAGCGCGCCACGCCGTCGATCTCGTGGACTTCCCATTGCATCGGGTTGTGAGCGTATACCCACCGAGGCTCGGCCGGGATGGGTAGCGCCCGACTGCTATCGGGCTTGAGGACGCGGAAACGGTCTCTGTCGAATGAAGGCATTGTGTGATCCGGGGTGAAGGTTTGCCGGGGTGAGTGCGCGAAGGGGGCGCACCCGGGCGCTCTAGACACCCCGGCAGGAACCAGGGCGCCCAGGTGAACCCGAAGTGCTAGGCGTCGGAGACGATGCCTACGCCGCGGGCGTCTTCCGCGAGCGAGACCCCGAAGTAGCTATGGCCGACGATGAGACTGGATGCGCTCCTGTCAGGCCGCTGGATCTCAACGGTGAGCATGTCCGTGGGCTGGCTCATCACCGCACCCGGGACCGCGACCGGGGTGCCGGTCGCGTAAGCGAAGCAGCCTCCGGAGAACATGGCGCCGAGGCGATCGGCGGAGCTGTTGATCAGGTCACACCGCGACGAGGTGAAAATATCGACCCCAAGAAAGGACCCTGCGTAGCCCTGGGGTTTAATCCCCACGGCATCACCGTGATCGGCGCGCATTTCGACTACGCCCGACTCCGCACGGATTGACGACTGAAGGTCCGCCCACTGGCGCGGATGGAGGACACAGTAAAATCCGGGGCCGGTGTTGGAGGCCAACTCGAGGTTCGCGATCGCGTCGTAGAATGTGTCAACGGAAAGATTGACAGTCGTCGAACCGCTTGTGGTGGACAGGGACGCGAAGGAAGCGGCGAGCGCATCCATAAACGCCTGGTTCGTTCCGTTGACCATCATGCGAGCCAGACCCACGATGTCGGCGTCTCCGGGCAGGCGGGCGGTCATGTTCGCCAGGTCGGAGATCTCGTAGACGAGCGACTTTCGAGTGACGGCCACGACAAACGAGCTGTCGGTGAGTGCCGTGTTGGCCGTTGCGGTGACCTCGCTCGCGGTAGCCGAGAGCGCGTCAACCTGCATCTGACTGATCCGGATCGTGTCGGAGCCCCGACCGTTGATCGAGCCCAGGTTGAGCAGAGCGCCCGGAACATCCCGGAGGGAGAACTGATCATGAAGCAGGATCTGGACCTCGCCGGCCAGGAGGTCGGCCATGCGCAAATCAGCTTCTAGGGACGAGTGCAGTACTTCGTTCGCCACGTTGCACCTCTATTTTCGGTGTTTTCAGTATCTTGGTTCGGCGCGAATCCGTTACGCGGATCAGTCGATGCGCCAGCCCGACACGGTAACGACCGCCACCCGAGGCTCACTATCGCCATACGCCAGATCGGCGCCGGCGTCAACGCTGGGCCATGTACTCGGCCATGACCGCGCGCTTCTCATCCGGTGTCCGGGCCGCCTGGAGGCGCTGGTAATAGGTGGCCCGGTCCATTTCACGGGCGGCCGGTGGCGTCGGTGCCGCGCCGGCGTTCGTGCGGGCGATGGGTGCGGCGGCCGGTGCCGGTGCGGTGGTCTCCGCGGGTGCGGGTGCGGCCTCGGCGGCGGCGAAGAAGCGAGACGCGATCTTGTCCTCGCGGGCGCCTTCCGACAGCCACTCGCCGAGCGTGGGGCGGTCTTTGGCATCCATGCCGCGCCACCGGTCTAGCAGCACGGTCTGGATCTCCTCGTCATCGACGCCGGCGCGCACAAAGGACAGTTGCGAGTCACGGCGGGCAATCTCGTCCGCGTGGCTCTTCGCCGTGGCGGCGAGCTTTTCGCGGAGCTGCTCCGCGGTGCCGGCCAGCGGCTCTAGCTCGGCGATCCGCGCCTCGTACTCTTTCGCTTTGCTCTCGGCGGCCTTCCTGGCCTCGATCGCCTTGGTCAACCGGTCCAGCGGAACCATTTGTGGTGCGCTCTCTTCGTCGCTCATGTTGTCTCCGGGGTGGGTGGTGTCAGAGTGCTGCATCCTGACGGATGGCGATCAGCCGGCGCCGTGCCTCGTCTTCGCTGATCCCGTCAAGCCGCATGAGTAAGTCAACGCGAGAGGCGATGCCCAGCTCGAGCCGCTTCTCGTGCTCCTCGAGCGCCATGCGCCGTTCCTCCAGCGATAGCGGCAGGCCGTGGTAGGCCACGCGATACCCGCTCTCCGGCAGGTCGGCCGCGCCGGCTCGATTGAGCATCGCCGCGACCTTCGACACAAGTGCGGTGTCATGGCGATTGAAGGATGGCTCATAGCGCCTCTGCGCGTGGCGCATGCCCTCCCGCGTCAGGCTGATCGCGAAGCCCGATCGAGCGTCTCCGTTCGCGCGCTGGAGGTCTGACGGGCTGATGTCGAAGTCCGTGGCAAGGTCGGCCGCATAGTCGCGGATCGCTTGGCCGAGCTGCACCGGATCGCCGCCCGGTTGGAACTGGCCGATCTGGACCGGCATACCCGGATCGGACTCGAACCGGAGAAGGCTGCTCGGATCAGTCTCGATCCATTGCATGCCCGATCCCTCGTGACTGTTGGCCGAGGCCGGTGCCACACCTAGTGCGTAGCGCTGCGGGTGCGAGCAGTCGCGGACCAAGTGGTTCCACAGACTCCATAGGGTCGCCACGGTGAGAGTGCCCTCGATGAGCTCCCGGCCGAAGTAGGGATCGGCGATCTTCCCCGTGCGCTGCGCGTGGTACCACTCGCCGGGCACGAACGGCCGACCGTCCGCGGTGCTCCACATTGCCCGGTACGCATCGCCCTCCACTGGCGGGATCCCCAGGTCGGTGCCGGCCTCTTTGCCGTCCTCGTCCTCCACCCGGAACGACGGCGCCGCAGGGTCGGTGAGGTCGAAGACGTCGCGATACCACCGGGGCTCCCCCTTGTGATCGGCGCGCACGCGATACTCGCAGACCTTCACGGGCATATCGGGCGCGTCCGGGTGGGCTTCCACGGCCACGAGATCCGCCGGTGCCACCCGCACGAGAAGCAGCCGCGGCGCGGGGCCGTCGCCGACGTGGCCCGGGTCTTCGACCACCTCTGCCCGCACGAGCCCTTCACGCTGGCCGATGATCAGCGGCGAGAAGCCTTGCATGATCTCCCAGAGTCCCGCGGTGTGGAGCCTGTCCGCCATGGCATCCGCGGCCGCTTGATCGTCGTGGCCGATGGTCGCCGGCACGTTGTACAACGTCGAGAGCTGGTGAACGATGGACCGGAGCACGTTCTTGGAGAGGTCTGGCTCACCCCAGATCGCCGCTTTGTTTGGCCCGATCGCCCGCTCGATCGCCCGCTGGAGCTCCTCTTTCCACACCCCCTCGAGCAACCGACGACGGCGGCGCGACTCCATCCAGCGGCGGCCGGTCGCCTGATCCGGTGCTCTCGGTGG
>CBDTYP010000186.1:0-6392 GCA_965364645.1 uncultured Gammaproteobacteria bacterium
TGATCTTCGCCGCGGTTACTCTGTCGTCGCGCTTCTGGTGGATCGCGGCGCTGATGGTCCTGTTCAGCTTCTTCTGGAACTCGTCGCTGCCTCAGTTCGAGGCGGTGACCCTGAACCACCTGGGGGGCCGGGTAGAGCGCTATACCCGGATTCGCCTCTGGGGCTCGGTGGGCTTCGTCGTGGCCGTGGTCGGGCTCGGCGCCATCGTGGACGGGTTCGGCGCGGGTATCGTGCCCCTCTTCGTCCTGGTCCTGCTGGGCTCCGCCGCGGTGTGCAGCCTGGTCGTGAGAGACGCCCCGGCGGCGGCGCCCGCGAACCACGACTCCCTGGCCGCGGTCCTGCGCCAGCCACGGGTTCTCGCGCTGCTGGCCGCATGCCTGCTCATGCAGGCCGGCCACGGCCCCTACTACACCTTCTACTCCATCTATCTCGAGGATCACGGCTACTCGCCCGTCGCTATCGGCGCCCTGTGGGCGCTGGGGGTGCTGGCCGAAGTCGTCGTATTCGTCTTCATGCACCGGCTCGTGGCGCGCTTCGGCCTGCGCGTGCTCTTCCTCCTCGCCTTCGGGCTGACCGCGCTGCGCTGGGTCATGGTCGCCTTCCTGGTGGAATCCATCGCGGCGATGCTGCTCGCCCAGTGCCTGCACGCCGCCAGCTTCGGCCTCTACCACGGGGTCGCCATCCAGCTGGTGCACCGGCACTTCGTCGCGAGCCACCAGGGCCGCGGCCAGGCCCTCTACAGCAGCATGACCTTCGGCGCGGGCGGAGCGGCGGGCGCGCTGCTCGCGGGCTACGCCTGGGGCAGCATCGGACCCACGGCGACGTGGCTCGGGGCGGCGGCGGTGACATTCGTCGGGCTGGCGGTGGTGTGGCGCCTGGTCGCGATTCCGGCGCCGGTGGTGGTGCCCGAAGAGGCGCAGGTTCCGTTACAATAGGCGTCTTTGGCGACGCATGAGCGGGCGAGGAACCAGGTAAGAAACGATGGCCGGCAAGACTCTCTACGACAAGCTGTGGGACGCCCACGAGGTACGCCGCAATGACGACGGCACCTCCATCCTCTACATCGATCGGCACCTGTTGCACGAGGTGACGTCGGCCCAGGCCTTCGAAGGGCTGGAGGCGGCCGATCGCAAGCCCTGGCGCATCGACGCGAATCTCGCGGTCTCCGATCACAACGTTCCGACCACCGACCGCAGCGCGGGGATCGTCGACCCGATTTCGAAGCTGCAGGTGGACACGCTCGACGCCAACTGCGACAAGCACGCGATCATCCAGTTCAAGATGGATGACCACCGCCAGGGGATCGTCCACGTCATCGGTCCCGAGCAGGGCGCGACGCTCCCCGGCATGACCGTTGTGTGCGGCGACTCCCACACCTCCACCCACGGCGCCTTCGCGTGTCTCGCCCACGGCATCGGCACGAGCGAAGTAGAGCACGTGCTGGCAACCCAGTGTCTGCTGCAGAAGAAATCCAACAACATGCGCGTCGTGGTGAACGGCACGCTGCGGCCGGGGGTCTCGGCGAAGGACCTGATCCTCGGCATCATCGGCAGGATCGGCACGGCGGGGGGCACCGGTTACGCCATCGAGTACACCGGCGAGGCCATCTCCGCGCTGTCCATGGAAGGGCGCATGACCGTCTGCAACATGTCCGTGGAGGCCGGCGCCCGCGCGGGCATGGTGGCCGTGGACGACAAGACCATCGAGTACATCCACGGGCGGCCCTTCGCGCCGAAGGGCGAGATGTGGGATAGGGCCGTCGCCGCATGGCGGAATCTCGTCAGCGACAGCGATGCCGTGTTCGATCACGAGGTGGTCATCGACGCGGCGACCATCGCCCCCCACGTGAGCTGGGGAACGTCGCCGGAGATGGTGATCGGTATCGACGAGCGCATCCCGAACCCCGGCGAGGAGGAGGATCCGTTTCGCCGCGAGGGCATGGAGCGCGCGCTCTCCTACATGGGACTCGAGGCGGACGTGCCCATGACCGACGTCCTGGTGGACAAGATCTTCATCGGCTCCTGCACCAACGGACGCATCGAGGATCTCCGGGCCGCCGCCGACATCGTCCGCGGCCACAAGGTCGCCGACAACGTCAAGCTCGCCATGGTGGTCCCGGGCTCGGGGCTCGTGAAGCGCCAGGCGGAGGAGGAGGGCCTCGATCGGGACTTCCTCGACGCCGGCTTCGAATGGCGCGAGCCGGGCTGCTCCATGTGCCTCGCCATGAACGACGACAAGCTGGAGGCCGAGGAGCGCTGCGCGTCCACGTCGAACCGCAACTTCGAGGGCCGCCAGGGACACTTGTCCCGCACCCACCTCGTGGGCCCGGAGATGGCCGCCGCCGCCGGCATCGCCGGCCACTTCGTAGACGTCCGCAAATGGCCGGAAGGGTGAGGGGTTGGATGTTGGGCTTCGCTGCGCTCAGCACCAACCTACAAGAGCGTCATCGTTGGGTTGTTGCGTTGTAGGTTGGTGCTGAGCGCAGCGAAGCCCAACGCGAGCATTTAAGTGCTGGTACCGCCTACGGTCAGCTCGTCGACCTTCAACGTCGGCTGACCCACTCCCACCGGGACGCTCTGGCCTTCCTTGCCGCAGGTGCCGACGCCTTCGTCGAGGGCGAGATCGTCGCCCACCATGCTGACCCGCGTGAGCACGTCGGGGCCGTTGCCGATGAGGGTGGCGCCCTTGACCGGGCGCGTGACCTTGCCGTTCTCGATGAGATAAGCCTCCGAGGCGGAGAACACGAACTTCCCCGAGGTGATATCCACCTGGCCGCCGCCGAAGTTGACGGCGTAGAGACCCTTGTCCACCGATGCGATGATCTCTTCCGGCGCGTGGGGACCTGGCAGCATGTAGGTGTTGGTCATGCGCGGCATGGGCAGGTGTGAGTAGGACTCCCGCCGTCCGTTGCCGGTGGGCGCGACGCCCATGAGGCGTGCGTTGAGCTTGTCCTGCAGGTAGCCCGCCAGCACGCCGTTCTCGATGAGCACCGTGCGTTGGGTGGGAACGCCTTCGTCGTCGACGTTCAGCGAACCGCGCCGGTCCGGCAACGTGCCGTCGTCGACGACCGTGCACAGGCTCGAGGCGACAGTCTCGCCGATGCGCCCGGCGAACGCCGAGCTGCCCTTGCGGTTGAAGTCGCCTTCCAGGCCGTGGCCGATGGCCTCATGGAGCAGCACCCCCGGCCAACCGGGTCCCAGCACCACGGTCATCGTTCCGGCGGGCGCCGCCTCGGAATCGAGGTTGACGATCGCGCGCCGCACCGCCTCCCGGGCGTAGCCCAGCGCCCGTTCGCCCTCCTGGAAGTAGCCGTAGTCGCGGCGCCCGCCACCGCCGGCGGAACCCTGCTCCCGTCGTCCATTCTGCTCCACGATGACGCTGACGTTGAGGCGCACGAGCGGGCGCACGTCCGCCGAGAAGGTGCCGTCGCTGGCCACCATCATGACGCGGGTGTATTCGCCGCTGAGGCCCACGTTGACTTCCTTCACTCGCGGGTCGAGTCCCCGGGCAAATTTGTCGACGGATTCCAGCAGCGCGATGCGTTCGCCCTCGGCGAGCGAGCTCAGTGGGTCGATGCTCGAATAGAGGTCTCGGCTCTCCTGGCGATGCCACGCCTGCACCTTGCCGCCGCCGGCGTCGTGGGCGATGGCCCGCGCCGCCCGGGCGGACTGGGCGAGGGCGGGCAGCGCGATCTCGTCCGAGTAGGCGAAACCCGTCTTCTCCCCACTGACGGCGCGCACGCCGACGCCCTGGTCGATGTTGAAGCTGCCGTCCTTGACGATGCCGTCTTCGAGAGACCAGGACTCGAAGCGGGTGGCCTGGAAGTACATGTCCGCCAGGTCCAGGCGGCGGTCCATGAGTTGTCCGAGGGTCTTCTCGAGCTCCGCCTCCCCGAGCCCGCCCGGGTTCAGCAGATCCGCCGTCGCGATGTCGAGCGCAGTGCTCAAAGGGCGTGGAAGCCGAGCCTGATGTGATCGATGGTGGGGAAGCTCGCGCGGATGCGCTCGATGCGTTCGCTGTCGATCTCACTCGAGATGACGCCGGTGCCCTTGGTGAGGCGTTCGAGGATCGTGCCCCAGGGATCCACGATCATGCTGTCGCCATGGGTGGAGCGTCCGTTGGAGTGGTAGCCGCCCTGAGCCGCCGCCACGACGTAGCAGAGATTCTCCACGGCCCGGGCACGGACCAGGGGCTCCCAGTGCGCCTTGCCGGTGACCGACGTGAAGGCGGCGGGCAGCAGGATGACGTCGACGCCGGCCACGACCATGGCGCGGAAGAGCTCCGGGAAGCGCAGATCGTAGCTGGCGGCCATGCCGATGCGTCCGAAGGGTGTGGACGTGACCACCACGTCGCCGCCGGCATCCATGACCTTGGACTCCTGGTACTGCTCGGTCGTCGCGCCTATCACCGTGACGTCGAAGAGATGGATGCGATCGTAGCGCGCCACCTGCCGACCTGTTTTGTCGTAGAGCAGGTAGGCGGGGCGGATCTTGTCGTCGTGCTCACAGGCGAGCGGGACGGCGCCCGCGCAGATCCACAGGCGGTGCTGGCGCGCCTGGCGGCAGAGGAAATCCTGAATCGGTCCGACCCCGGGCGTCTCGCGGGCGGCCAGCATCGCCGCGCCGTCGTCGCTGATGAGGGCGAAGCTCTCCGGCAGCACGACGAGCTCGGCGCCGCGCCTCGCGGCGGCGCCGATGTGCCGCGCCGCCTCTTCGAGGTTTGCCGCGACCATGGGGCCCGATGCCATCTGGATGGCGGCAAAGTGATGCTTAGTCATGTTCAGCGAGTCCGATTCGGATTTCATTGGTCATCGCCGCTCAGTTCTCTTTGTCCGTCACGGCGAGCTCGAGGGCGTCGACGCGCGTCGATTCCGGGCTCACCGCGACGTCGTCCGATGGTATACCCAGGGAAACCAACCAACCCCGCAGCTCCTCCGCCCACAGCACGCCCTCTTCTCCGCGAGGATGGCGGATGAGGATTCGCTGCCCGTCGCCGGCGTCCTTCGACAGAAACTCGCCCACGGTTTGCTGGAGCGCGGGCATTCCCACGAGGGACTCGCCGCTGCGTGGCCGCGCCCAGTCGTCGGCGGTGATTACCCGCACCGACTCCGTTGCGAAAACAGACCCGCAGATCACCATGATGAGAAGCGGCAGCCCTCTGATCATGCGCCGGAGAATAGCATAATTGTCTGCATCGGAGCCGAGACGAGATCACCGGAGCCGCTTGATTACGAAGAGGATTCCCGCCGCCGGAGCCCGCCGCGCCGCGTCCCATTCCGAGAGGAATAGCAAACTGACGCGAGCCGCCCTATATTCCCCATGGTAATTCTTCGGACTTCCGTATCTTCCCGTCCTGGATAACGCCTTTCTGGATAGCGATTGATGGAGCCAGTCAAGATTGGTCTGCTCGGGCTCGGCACCGTGGGTGGCGGCACCGTGAACGTCCTCGCCCGCAACCGGGAGGAGATCGCCCGTCGCGCCGGCCGTGCCATCGAGGTCGTCCATGCCAGCGCCCGTGATCTCCGCAAGAGCCGGATTTGCCCCCTCGACGGCATCACGCTGACCGATCGGCCGACGGACGTCGTCGACGACGACGATGTCCGTATCGTCGTCGAGCTGATGGGGGGATGCGATCTCGCCCGGGATCTCACGCTGCGCGCCATCGAGAAGGGGAAGCACGTCGTCACGGCCAACAAGGCGCTCATCGCGCTCCACGGGAACGAGATATTCGAGGCGGCGCGCCGGCAGGGCGTGATGGTGGCCTTCGAGGCGGCGGTCGCCGGCGGCATCCCCATCATCAAGGCGATCCGCGAGGGCCTTGCCGGCAACCGCATCGAGTGGATCGCCGGGATCATCAACGGCACCGGAAACTTCATCCTCTCCGAGATGCGTGACAAGGGCCGGCGCTTCGACGACGTGCTTGCCGAGGCCCAGAGTCTCGGTTACGCGGAAGCCGATCCGACCTTCGACGTCGGCGGAATCGACGCCGCCCACAAGCTCGCGATACTGGCGGCCATCGCGTTCGGCAAGCCGCTGGCCTTCGACAAGGTCTACACCGAGGGCATCACCGAGATAACGCCGGAGGACGTGCAGCATGCGGAGGAACTCGGTTACCGCATCAAGCACCTGGGCATCGCCCGGCGCACCGCCGAGGGGGTGGAGCTGCGCGTGCACCCGACGCTGATCCCCGAGCGGCGCCTCATCGCCAACGTCAACGGTGTCATGAACGCGCTGCTGGTGAAGGCGGACGCCGTGGGGCCGACCCTGTACTACGGGGCGGGCGCCGGCGCCGAGCCCACCGCGTCCGCGGTCGTTGCGGACCTCGTCGACGTGGTGCGCACCCTGACCACCGACCCGGATCACCGGGTGCCCCATCTTGCGTTCCAGCCCGAC
>CBDTYP010000187.1:0-6392 GCA_965364645.1 uncultured Gammaproteobacteria bacterium
GTTCACCATGCGGGTCGAGACCCGTCTCGCCGGGAATCTGGTGGACCGGGCCCGGGCCGAGGCGATCGCCGACGCGGGCGTCCAACGTGGCATTCTCGCTCTACTGGCGTCGCCGGCGGAGCGGCGGTGGGTTCCAGATGGACGTGTCTACGCGCTGCCCCTCGGCGACGGCACGATGCACATCAGGCTCCTGTCGGAGAACGCTAAGGTGGACCTGAACGGTGCTCCCGAGGCGCTTATCCGCGGGCTCTTGAACGAGATCGCGCGGGATGGCGCCACTGTCGATGCCGATCGCGCGGCCGATATCGCCAGCGCCATACTGGACTGGCGGGACCCGGATCACCGGGTTCGTCCCGGTGGGGCGGAGGATGCTGACTACGCACGCGGCGGGCGCTTCTTCGGATCCCGGGACGGCGCCTATCTGAGTGTCGCCGAGCTGAATCAGGTCATCGGTGTCGACGCCGCGGTATTCGCGCGTCTCGAGCCCTCGGTGACCGTGTACTCGTGGGCGCCCCAGGTGGATCCGATGACCGCGTCCAGAGAGGTGCTGCTGGCGGTCCCGGGCCTCGATAGCGGGGTCGTGGACAGCTTCATCGCGGCCAGGGATGCGGCCTACAGCCTGGCGGCCGATGGCGGTGAAGGTCCCGGGCGGCTGCCCATCGAGCTGCTGTCACCCGGTGCGCGTTATCTGTCCCGGGCGGATTCGAGGGTCTACACTGTCGAGGCCACGGGTGAGCTGCCGGGAGGCGCGCGCGCCGGCCGCCGGGCAGTCATTCAGGTGACCGGGGACGCGCGCAAACCCTTCACCGTCGTGGCCTGGTTCGATTCCATTCCCGGGGCCGAGTGATGCGTGTCGGCGAGTTTTTCACCTGGTGGCGTACGGAGCTCGGCGGCATGCTGCCCGAGGGGTTGCGGCATCGCTTCGAAGGGCGCCTCGAGACCCTGCGACTGACCCAGGTCGGCGACGAACTCCAAATCTGCCGCGGAGAGGGCGCCCGGAGCGTGGAGCTCGGCCGCGTCGACATGTCTCGGCCGGAGGCCGGCGAGCGTCTCGGGTCCGTGGTGGACCCGTTGGATGGCGGCTCGACCCGGGTCGAGGTCGTTGTGCCGCCGGAGAAGCTGCTGATCAAACAGATTCAGCTGCCCCTGGCCGCCGAAGAGGATCTGCGCGAGGTCCTGGGCTTCGAGATGCAGCGCCAGACGCCGTTCCGTGCCGAGCAGGTGTACTTCGACTTCCGGGTCCTCGCGCGCCGGCCCGGCAGCCAGCAATTGGATGTCCGCCTGACCGTGGTTCCCCGTACGGTCGTCGAGTCGGTGCTCGGTCTGCTGACGGGTTGGCACCTGGTCCAGGCAGAGGGCGGCGGCGGCGAGGACGGCGTCTTCGTGTTCGTGCCCGACGACGGCGAGGGGCGCCGCTCCAGCAGTGTGCAGCGCGTCCTGATGGCGGTGAACGCGGTGCTGTTGGTGGCGGTTGTCGCCATCCCGTTCACCCAGCAACGGGAGGTCCTGGACGGACTGCGAGCACGGCTCGCAGAAGTGCGCGACGCCGCCACTACTGCTTCGAATCTCCAACAGCGCATCGACGAGCACGGGGCACAATCCCGATACCTGTTCGACCGCAAGAGCCGGCGGCCGGCATCGGTGGAGCTCATCGAGGAGCTGAGCCGGCGCCTGCCCGATGATACCTGGTTGTTCCGCGCCGAGATTCGCGACGGCAAGGTGCATCTCCAGGGAACTTCCAGCCGCGCATCCTCGCTCATCGCCGGGCTGGAGGCGTCGGGCATGCTCGAGGACGTGCGCTTCGCTTCGCCGGTGACCCAGGACGGCGCCAGCGGCCGCGAACGTTTCCACCTGTCCGCGCTCATCGTCGCCACCGGAGCAGGGGCGCTGGCGGGAAGCGCCGAGACCGTGGCCGGGGAGCGAGACTCGTGATGGAACGTCTGCCGAAGACCCAGCGGCGTGTCCTCGCGGTGCTACTGTTGTTGTTGGCCATTGCTCTCGTAATCCGCGTCGTGGCGGTCCCCGTAGTCGCCGCCTACGTGGAGAACCGCGACACGATCGCGCAGATGGAAGACAGCATCGCCCGCTATTCGAGGCTCTCGACCCGCATCGATGCCCTGGAAACCACGGTCGGTGTGCTCGAAGAGAGCGACAGTCTGGATGCCTTCCTGCTCGCTCAGGAGAGCGAGCCCCTCGCGGCGGCGGCCCTGCAGGAGCGCGTGAAGTCCGTGGTCACCGCCGGCGGCGGGACCCTCACGAGCACACAGGTCCTTCCCACCCAGACGGAGCACGGCTTCAAGCGCATCATCGTCAACGTTCGCATGGCGGGTTCCATGGACGCCCTCCAACGTGTTTTGCACGGGCTGGAGAGTGATCTGCCCTATCTGCTGGCGGACGACGTCATCATCCTCGCCCGCGGCGCACGCAAACGCCGCCGCTCCGCGGGCGCCGAGGACTTGCTGGACGTCCGATTCAATCTCTACGGATACATGCGTAGCGCGGGAGGATCGGCGTAGTGGCCGCACGCTCCTCGACCTGGCTGTTGTTGACCACCGTGGCGCTCTCGACGCTGGTGGCCGTCGAGCTCCACTACGGCGTGGGGAAGGGGAGCGCTGGCCGGTCGCCGGCGGACGCCACCGGCACGTCGCCTGCGACGGCGCCGGGGCCGCTCTTCGCGCTTGCCGACAGGGACAGCTTCTCGGAAACCCTCAGCCGGCCACTGTTCATGCCCAACCGCCAGCCCGCCGGGGATGCCGCCGCGCCTGCCGCTGCTCCCGCGGCCCGGGCGGCGCGGCCGAATGCCAACCGCTACACCCTCTCCGCGGTCATCATCATCGACGATGAGCGGATCGCGCTGGTCACCGACACGGCCACGGGGGGATCGAGCCGTGTGCGGGAGGGCGAGAGCCTGGCAGGCTGGCAGGTGGAGGCGATCCGCGACGACAGCGCCGTGCTCAGTAACGGCGATACGACCGAAGAACTCTCTCTACGCACCTTTGCGCCCCCCCCGCCGGTGACGGCCTCGGCGCCACGACGGAGCCCCGACACCGGCGGACGCTCCCGGGAACAGGCACCGATTGCGCTGCCCGATCGGCCGCGGCGGCCGAAACGGGGCCCGCGGCAGACCCTGACGACCCCCGCCCCCGCGACCAACTGAGGGCATGTCGCCCCTCGGAAGGCCCCGTACGGGCTGCCTCACGGCCGTGTACGAGCCCCTTTATGTCCTTGAATATCAGAGGGTAAGCAACAATACTTAAGGGTACTTTTTTAAAGTAGATTGTTCAGAACGAACACGTGAAATGTCCCCGGGCGGTTGGCGCGCACCTCGCGATGCGCCGCACCGGCGGCCTGCTATGCGCGGTCGCCGGCATTCTGCTGTCCAGCTGCGAGGGGCTGCACCCGGAAGTGGTCAAGGGCTACACCGTGGGCGAGGCGGAGAAGGCCCCTAGTGAGACCGGCGCCGAGGCCGTGGCGAAGCCTGTCGAGGAGGCGGCGGTCACCCGCGAGTCCCGTCCGGCGGCCTTCTATCAACCGGGTACCGGGGTCTTCGTCGGATCACCCCGGAGTGTCACGACGGTCCACGGCCGCGGCAACATCACTCTCAACTTCGAGAACACGAACCTGCGCGAGGTGGTCAAGGTCATCCTGGGCGATCTCCTCGAAGCCAACTACAGCATCGATCCCGCCGTCCAGGGCGCCGTCACGCTCCAGACCAGCGAGCCCCTGTCCAGGGACGATCTGATCCCCACCCTCGAGCTACTGCTGCGCATGAATGATGCTGCGCTGGTGGCCCAGAACGGGCTCTACAACGTGGTGCCGCGGGACAGCGCCATGCGCGGCATGATGGCGCCGCAGCTCGGCAATACCGGCCGGGCCCTGCCCCGGGGATACAGCGTGCGCATCGTGCCTCTCACATTCGTGGCGGCGGAGGAGATGCAGAAGATTCTCGAGCCCTTCACCAACCCGGGCAACGTGATCCGGGTGGATACCGTGCGCAACCTGCTGATCCTGGCCGGCAGCGGGCCGGAGCTCGCGCGCCTGCTGGAGACGGTACGCATTTTCGACGTGGACTGGCTCGAGGGGATGTCCGTGGCGCTCTTCACGCCGGACTTCGTCGACGCAGAGACGCTCTCCACCGAGCTGCAGACCGTGTTCGGCGAAGGCGGACAGAGTCCGCTCTCCGGCGTCATCCAGTTCGTCACCCTCGAGCGCCTGAACGCGCTCCTGGTCATCACCCCGCGGCCTCAGTACCTGCAGAAGGTGGCCGAATGGGTCGAACGCCTGGACCGGGACAGCGGCGGCATCGGGCAGCGCCTGTATGTCTATCGCGTGCAGAACGGACGCGCGGCGGATCTGGCGACGGTGCTGGGCGAAGTATTTCAGGATCAGGGGGGCAGCTCGGTCGTCACGCCGCCGGAGCTCGCGCCGGGACTCGAGGCGATGGAGATCGCATCGCCGCCGCGCCCCCCGGCCGCCCCGGGCGAGCAGAGCCAGTACGCCTGGTCGGTGGCAGGCGAGCTCGTCCCGGGCGAGCAGAGCGCTGAGCCCGCGGTCGAAGGCGCGACGGCCACGACCGCGGCGTTCACCCCGCAATCCCTGGTCGGAGGCGACGGCTTGCAGATTACCGAGGGCGCCGAGATTCGCATCATTGCCGACGAGATCAACAACGCGCTGGTGATCCTCGCCACGGCACAGCAGTACAAGCAGGTGGAAGCGGCGCTGCACCGGCTCGATGTTTCTCCCCAACAGGTGCTGGTCGAGGCGACCATCGCCGAGATCACGCTGAAGGGCGATCTCAGATACGGCATGGAATGGTTCTTCACCAACCAGGTCGGCGACAAGACCGGCCAGGGGTTGCTCGATCTCAGCGCCACCGGAGCCGGCATTGGCGCGATCGTCCCGGGCTTCTCCTATTCGATCATCGACAAGGCAGGGGCCGTGCGCGCGGTGCTGAATGCGCTCGCCGAAGACTCGCGCCTGAACGTCATCTCGTCCCCGTCGTTGATGGTGCTCAACAACCAGACGGCGAACATCGATGTCGGCGAGGAGGTGCCTGTCGTCACCCAGCAGCAGCAGTCCACCGTCGGCACGTCATCGCCCATCGTCAACAATGTCGAGTACCGGAATACCGGCGTGCTGCTGGCCGTGACGCCGCGAGTCAACGCCGGCGGCATGGTCGTCATGGACGTAGAGCAGGAAGTCAGCCAGGTCGTCGACGACGGTACGGATACGACCACCCTCACGCCGACCATCTCCAAGCGCAGCATCACGACGTCCGTCGCGGTGCAGAGCGGGCAGACCGTGGTTCTCGGCGGACTCATACGCGAGCAGAAGGTCGAGAGCCGCTCGGGGATCCCGGGGCTCTACAACATGCCGATTATCGGTCCGCTGTTCGGCACCACGGTGGACGAGCAGCTGCGCACCGAGCTGGTGGTGCTGATCACGCCGCGGGCCGTGCAGAATTCCGCCGACGCGGCCCAGGTGACCGACGAGTTCCGCAGCAAGATGGAGAGCCTGCGCCCGCTCAGCCATCCCGACGACGAGGCGAAGGACGGGGAGGGCGAGCAGAAGACGAAGCGTTCGTGGCCGCGGGTCGGCCCGGACGAGAAGATATCCGAGGGCGAGGAGCCGGAGCCGAGCGTGCAGGCGCCGGCCGAGAGAACGGATGACGCACCGGAGGCCCTGGTACTCGAAAACTATTGATGAAAAAACGCTGTCCGGTCGCGGTCTGGAATCGAACGCGAACCGGGCAGTCCCCTCGAGGCGCCCGTCACGGAGCCTGGAAGCGGGGGTACTTCCCGATCGCGCGAGCGGCGGGAGGTGCCCCCGCAATTTTTCGCGTCAAATGCCGGATGAGCTTGTAGTAGACGCCTGAGCACACGAGCTTTACCCCGCCGACGAGCACGGCCCGGACCCGCTCCCCCGCACGCTCGAGGTCGATCCTCCCGCCGTCGTCTCGTTCTATACGGCTTACCCGGCCGAGAACCTGCTCGCGGGTGATGGTGGGGTCGAGTCGAATGCTGGCATCACCGCCGGTCTGCAGGTGACCTCGCCAGCGGCGCAGCACCCGGTGCAGGACGAGCGCGCCGCTCGCATCTCGAAACAACACCAGATCGCCGAAGCGCACGCCCGTGTTTCCCAGGGGCTCGACGATGACGACGTCGTCGTCGTGAAGCCGCGGTGCCATGCTGCGGCCACCCACGCTCAGACGTACGCGGGCGCCTGTCGCGAGCAGGTGCTCGACGAGCTCGGATAGCAAGGCGTTGGTTTGCAGGGGGCTCATTGAGCGATGTACCGCTCGCCCAATCAGGCGGCGGCGGAGAAGTCTTCCAGGATAGTGCTCAGATCATTGGCCCGCGGGCGGAAGGAGAGCTCGTAGGCAGGGTATTGTT
>CBDTYP010000188.1:0-6351 GCA_965364645.1 uncultured Gammaproteobacteria bacterium
TGAAGAGCGATCGCATCAACTACATCATCGTCGGCGGATTCGTCATCCTCATGCTGGCGGGCATCGTCCTCAGCGTCGCCATGCTTGCCGGCCGTACCGGGGCCACCGATACCTACTACACGAGCTACGAGGACGTGACGGGGCTCAAGTTCGGCAGCCAGGTCCTGTACATGGGCTTCCCGGCGGGGCAGGTGGAGAGTATCTCACCGGAGCTCGAGGACGGCAGGCTCATCTTCCGGCTCGAGCTCGCGCTGACCGATCGATTCAAGGACTGGAAGGTCCCTACCGACAGCGTGGCGCGCATGAAATCGGCGGGCCTGCTGTCCGCAATGGCCATCGACATCCGGGCCGGTGAGAGCCACACGTTCGTCCAGCCCGATGGCTATATCCGGGGCGAGCCCGCCACCGACATCTTCGTGGCCATATCGGAGACGGCCAACTCCCTGAAGAGACTCACCGATACCCGCATCGAGCCCATGCTGACGAACCTCGACGAGTACATCGACGCAATCGGGCAGATCCTCGTCAACGACGGCGGCGCCACCATGCGCAATCTCAACGTATTCACGAAGACTCTGGCCGACCGCGGGCCGGAGCTCATCGACGAGGTGGTCTCCCTGTCGGCATCCCTGAAGATCACCAGCGACAGCCTCGCCAAGGTCCTGTCCGCCGAGAACGCCGACAAGATCGACAGCGTGGTGGACAATGTCCTCGCGGCGTCGGTCAGCCTCGCCCTCATGAGCGAGGAGGCGCGTTCGGACATTCGCGAGCTGCTCGGGCCGAAATCCCAGGAACGCATCAGCGGAATGGTGGATAATTTCTCCCGGGCCTCGGCCAATGTCGCGACCATGAGTCAGACTCTCGATGAACGGGTGAAGGAAATCCTGACGCCCGAGACGACCAAGAAAGTGCAGAAAGCCCTCGACAACGTCTCCCTGGCGGCGAACAACATCGCCACCTTGACGAGCGATCTCCATGACACGCGGCAGAGGCTCGACACCCTGCTGGCCGGGCTCGACGCGATCGCCCAGGAGAATCGTCCGGACCTGCGCGCGTCGGTCGGCAACCTGCGCCACACGGCGCGATCCCTTTCGCGGCGGGTCGACGCCATCACCTTCAACCTCGAGCTCGCCAGCCGCAATCTCTCGGAATTCAGCCGCACCATCCGCAACAACCCCGCCGTGCTGCTGAGAGGCACGAGCAAGGACGCCGACGAGATAGGCGGGGTGCAGCCGACGGCGGGGTCCGCCCTTGAATAGCCGGCACGGTTGGAGCGCGGCGGTCCTGTGCGGCGCCCTCGCCGGGTGCGGCCAGCAGGGCGTGCCGGTGCCCACGGACCGATTCCATCGCCTGCAGGTCGAGGCGCCGGCCACCGTCTACCCGTCGCCGAAGCTCTCCGGCGTGCTGGAGGTCGAGCGCTTCAGCGCCGATGGTGTTCTTCAGGGCCGCTCCATCGTATTCGTCGAGCACGACAGTCCCAACGTGCTGCACCAGTACCAATATCAGCTCTGGTCGGATCCGCCGACCCGGTTGCTGCAGGATGCGACCGTAGACTACCTGCGCGATGCGCAGCTGGCCGATCAGGTCGTGCCGACCGGCCTCCGCATCACGCCGAACTACACGCTCGTCGGCGACATCAGGCAGCTGGAACACGTCATCGGCAACTCGGCGAGCGTCATCGTCGAGCTCGAGTTCGGGCTGCGCCAGAACAGGGACGTCAGCCTGATGTGGGTCAAGAGCTACACGGCGACCCGGGCGGTGAAGGACGATACCGTGGGCGCGGCGACCCGCGCGATGAGCGAGGCGGTGCAGGAGATCCTCACCGAGCTCTCGGCGGACCTGGCGAGGCGCTGAAGAAGGCCATGGCGAACACTCCCGACGTAGACATGCGCTATCTGTCAGTCCGTAACCCGGCCCGACTCGCGGTCGTGCTGAACGGCTTCGGCGGCGCCGCAATTCTGTTGGCCATATTGTTTTTCGGCGGCTCGTTCTATGTCGAGAACGAGATCGGCCGCGCCTTTTGCCTGGGAGCGTTCTTCTCCGGGCTGCTGGGCGGCATCGTGCTGTTCGGGTTCGCGAAGATCATCGACATGCTGGACGCGATTCGCCGGCAGACGATCGAAGCCCGGGAAGAGGCGGCTGGTAGCGACGCCGCTCCCGGGCCGGTCCCGGCAGGCGGTCCTGGCGATGGCCCTGGCGGGCCGGGCGACTCACCGAGCTAGTCACTCGGGAAGCCGACCCCGGGGCTGCGTGTCTCCCGGCATCATCCGCGCTAGAATCCGCCCCAGTTTTCCACTCGGAGCGTTCGGTATGGGGGTCATATCTTCCAGGATGTTGGCGGCTCTGCTGTTGCTCGTCTGCGTCGTGGTCCCCGCCGCCGACGACCCTCTGGCGAAGATCCGGCCGCTCCTGAAGGACGGCCAGTACGAGAAGGCGCTGCCGAGGCTCAACTCCTTCCTCGAGGAGCATCCCGAGCACGCGGAGGCGCGCTTTCTGAAGGGGCTCGCGCTCGCCGAGGAGGGCCGACTCGAAGAGGCCAAGGAGGTCTTCCTCGCGCTGACCGGCGACTACCCCGAGCTGCCGGAACCCTACAACAACCTGGCCGTGCTGTACGCGGCCGACGGCGAATACAAGGAAGCCCGGGACGCCCTGATGCTTGCGATCACCAATCACCCCAACTACGCCACCGCCCACGAGAATCTTGGTGACATCTACGCACGCATGGCCGGTATCGCGTACGGCAAGGCCCTCGAGCTCGACGACGACAACCAGACGGCCAGGGTAAAGCTCGCGATGGTGCGCGAGCTGTTCTCCGAGCGCGGCCCCGCCGGGAACGCCGGTAATTAGACGCTACCCCGATACCGCGTACTGCACGATCAGCCCGACGAAGATCAACGCACCGAGCCAGTTGTTGTTCAGGAAGGCCTTGAAGCACGCCGCCGGATCCCGGTGGCGGATCAGATACTGCTGATACACGGCGAGCCCCGCCGCCCCGGCCAGCCCCAGGTAGTAATACACGCCGAGCTCGAGCTGGTCGCCCACGAGCAGCATGACGACGAAGAAGCACACCTGGACGACACCGATCATCAGCCTATCCAGCTCACCGAACAGTATCGCCGTCGACTTCACGCCGACGTAGATGTCGTCGTCACGATCCACCATGGCGTACATCGTGTCGTAGGCGACGGCCCAGAGCACGACGCCGGTGAGTATGAGCCACGCGACCGGAGGTACGCTCCCGGTCTCCGCGGCGAACGCCATGGGTACCGACCAGCCGAAGGCGAAGCCGAGATGCACCTGGGGCAGGTAGGTGAAGCGCTTCATGAACGGATAGGCCGCCGCCAGCGGCACCGCCACGAGCGACAACATCAGGGTGATGCGGTTGAGCGTCAATACCAGCCCGAACGCGAGCAGACACAGGAACGCGAACAGCATCAACGCCTCTCTCGCCGTCACGCGGCCGGCGGCCAGAGGGCGCGAGCGTGTCCGGGCGACGTGCGGGTCGAGCTCGCGGTCGGCGAAGTCGTTGATGACGCATCCCGCGGAGCGCATGATGAAGACGCCGAGCACGAACACCAGCGTCACGTAAGGATCGGGCCGGCCCTCGCCGGCGATCCACAGCGCCCACAGCGTCGGCCACATCAGCAGGAGCGTCCCGATGGGGCGGTCGATCCGCATCAGCAGGCCGTACTCGCGTACGCGGTCTTTCAGATGAGCGACTTTCGCGGAGCTGTCCACCGGCACTACCTCATACGCCGGCGTAGTGTATCGCATTCCCGATCCAGCGCCTTATCAGGGGCTCCGCGCACTCGTGGTGATGCTCGAGAATGTCGTCCGCGGCCTTTGACACGGCCGGGAGCAGCGCCTGGTCGCGGATGAGATCGGCGATTCGGAACTGGGTGATCCCGGTCTGGCGGGTGCCGAGCACGTCCCCCGGTCCGCGAAGCTCCAGATCCCGCTGGGCGATGAGGAAGCCGTCGCCGGTTTCGCGCAGGATGTCGAGCCTCTCGCGTGCGGGCGCCGACAGTGGCGGCTGGTACAGCATCACGCACACACTCTTGCGCGCGCCGCGCCCGACCCGCCCACGCAGCTGGTGGAGCTGGGATAGTCCCAGCCGTTCCGCGTTCTCGATGATCATGAGGCTCGCATTGGGAACATCGACGCCGACTTCGATGACCGTCGTCGCCACCAGCAGATCCACCTGCCCATCCTTGAAGGCAGCCATGGTCTTCTCCTTGTCCGCGGACTTCATACGCCCGTGCACCAGACCCACGCGCAGCTCCGGCAGCGCCGCGCTCAACTCCTTGTGGGTCTCTTCGGCGGCCGACGCCGCGAGCGCCTCGGAGTCCTCGATGAGCGTGCACACCCAGTAGGCTTGTTGGCCGTCCCGGCAGGCGGCGTGCACCCGGGCCACCACGTCGGGGCGCCGGGACGCGGGGATCACGGCGGTCTCGACGCTCGAGCGGCCCGGAGGGAGCTCGTCGATGACAGACGTGTCCAGATCCGCGTACACCGCCATGGTGAGGGTCCGCGGGATGGGTGTCGCCGTCATGATGAGCTGGTGGGGGCGCTTGCCGCTCTCCTCTCCCTTGTCCCGCAGGGCGAGACGCTGGTGGACGCCGAAGCGATGCTGCTCGTCGACGATGACGAGACCGAGGTTGGGAAACGCCACCTGGTCCTGAAAGAGCGCGTGGGTTCCCACCACCAGCATTGGTTGGCCCTGGGAGATGCTGTTCATGGCCGTTTCCCGTGCGCGCGCCGTGATCTTCCCCGACAGCCAGGCCAGGGGGATCCCCAGGGGCTCGAACCAGGCGAGGAAGTTGCCGAGATGCTGCTCGGCCAGGAGTTCCGTCGGCGCCATGAAGGCGACCTGGTAGCCCGCCTCGATGGCCTGCAGGGCGGCCGCTGCCGCGACGACCGTCTTCCCCGACCCTACGTCGCCCTGTACCAGGCGCTGCATGGGATGGGAGCGGGCGAGGTCCGCGCCGATCTCGTCGATGACCCGCTGCTGGGCTTGTGTCAGGGAGAAGGGCAGAGTCTCGAAAAAACGCCGGCGAAGGCCGCCGTCGCCCTCCATGGGGGACGCTGCGTCGGCGTCGAGGCGGCGGCGCAGCAGGCGCAGACTGAGATGCTGGGCCAGCAGCTCGTCGAAGGCGAGGCGCCGCCGGCCGCGGCCGATGGGGGAGTCGGGATTCTCGGGATCCGCCCCGGCCGGGGGGCGATGCACCGCGAGCAACGATTCCTCCAGTGAGGCGAATTCATGGGTGTCCAGAACTTCGCCTTCGAGGATCGCCTTCGGCACGTAGTCGCGCATGGTCGCGTCGGTCTCGAGCTTGGTGAGTGCCTGGTCGGTGAGGCGGCGCCAGTTGGTCTGGTTCATTCCTTCCGTGGTGGGATAGATCGGCGTCAGGTGATCCTCCGTGGGTGCCTCCTCGTCCTCGTCGAGGAGGCGGTACTCGGGATGCACCATCTCCAGGCCCTTCGGTCCACGGCGCGCCTCGCCGAAGCACATGATCCGCTCGCCCCGCGTGAGGCGCTTCTGCTGGCTCTGGCTGAAGTAGAAGAAGCGCAGCGTCAGGCTGCCGGTGCCGTCGTGGATCACGCAGAGGAGCGATCGGCGCCGGCCGAAGCTGACCTGGGTCGCCTGGATCTCGCCGCTCACCACCGCCTCCTGGCCGGGGCGCAGGCCTCCGATGACGTCGAGACGCGTGCGGTCCTGGTAGCGCAGCGGCAGGTGAAACAGCAGATCCTGGATGGAATCGATGCCGAGCGCCGCCAGGCGATCGGCGATGCGGGGGCCGACACCGCGCAGCGCGGTGACGGCGACGTTGTCGGAACGCTCGCTCGTGCTCACCCCGTGGCCGGCGCGGCTCAGGCGTCCAGCACCATGATGCCCTCGATCTCGACCTTCGTGCCCTTGGGCAGGGCCGCGACACCAACGGCGGCGCGGGCGGGGTAGGGCTCGTTGAAGTACCCGCTCATGACTTCGTTGACCACCGGGAAGTCGCCGAGGTCCGTCAGGTACACGTTGAGCTTCACGATCTGACCCAGATCGCCCCCGGCCGCCTCGGCCACCGCGCGCAGATTCTGAAACACCCGATCGATCTGCTCCCGGGTCCCTTCCACCAGCTCCATGGTCTCCGGATCCAGCGCGATCTGTCCCGACAGGTACACCGTGCCGTTCACGTTGACCGCCTGGGAATAGGTGCCGATGGCACTCGGCGCATTCGGCGTGCTGATTGTCGTCCTGCTCATCGAAAAACTCCCTCGAAAAAAACTGTCCCTGAATTAGATTGGTTTAACTTCCTTTGCGCATGATGCGGGTGACTTCGCTGACGCTGCGGATGCGGC
>CBDTYP010000189.1:0-6346 GCA_965364645.1 uncultured Gammaproteobacteria bacterium
CGTCGACCCGACTACATCGGCATGAAGAATAACGACAAGCTTGTGTGAGGGAATCTTTGGCACGAAGCTGCCCTGTTAATCGGGTTCGGGGCCCCCGTTCTGCGAGATACTATCGTGGCAGCTTGTGGGTGGCGAGTGAGCGGCGGCAATGGAGGCCACAAGCGGACATTCAAACGCCAATTCTCAGGCCATCCGAAAGACCGATCTTGGCCGTCTCCCGCCGCTCACGAGATGAATTCGTTCCGTGACAGCCCGACCGCGACTTGCGCGCAAGAACGACTCTTCCCGAAGGAAGAGCCCGAAGTCCGTTACTCAGGACCTGCCGGACCTGTAAGCATGTCACGCACGGCATAGTTCTCAGAGGTAGTGCTCACTATTATCTGTTCATTCTGGACACTGTATCGCTGTCGCACCGCAACGTGACAGAGGCGCAAGTATGGAACAGAATTTTCGTCAGGCACCCTCACGAGCGCTTGTTTAGGTTTTCCCGATGACGAACGACGTCCGAAACGTGAGTACCCGTGAGGCCAGGAGCCGGCTCGACCCTCGTCGGAGCGCGTATTGGCAGGAGTTCGACAGCGGAAGCCATCTGGGTTACTACAAAGGACAGGAAGTTCGTGTGTGGGTGGCGCGCCTCGAAATGGGCAGGAAGCAGCTCGAGGAACGAATCGCTTTCGCCGACGATTTCGAAGACGCCGACGGCGTGCGCGTGATGGATTTCAAGCAGGCTCGAGCCGCGGCCCGCAACTGGTGCGCCGCGCAACTTGCCGAAGCAGCACGGCAACAGATTGACGACCGACCGTTCATGAGCGCAGGACCCGCCTGTAACCGAGACTAGGCGAGGCAGTGAAAGGAGGAGCGAAGTATGGCTGACGAATGGCTATTCAAGAGCGAAACCTACGATAACTGCAATTGCGCCGTGAATTGCGGCTGCCAGTACAATATCCCCAGCACGTTCGGATTTTGTCACTTCGCCTACGTCGGCAACGTCGTTGAAGGTCACTTCAACGGTACGCCGCTCGCGGGACTGAACTGGGCGGGCCTCTACAAGTATCCGGGCGAGATCGCCGAGGGAAATGGCAAACGTCAGATCGTCATTGACGAGCGCGCGGATGCGGCCCAACGGATCGGGCTCGAATCGATTATTTCAGGTGAGGCATGCACCCCCTTGAGCAATGTATTTTCCGTGTTCGCGTCCATGTGCTCGGAATTCTGCGACACTTTGTTCTTGCCGATTGCTCTCGAAACGACGTTGGAGCACAGAATCGCAAACGTCGAGATCCCGGGCATCATGACAAGCACCGGAAAGCCGATGACCAACGACTTCAACGGCCAACCGTTCCATATCGCGCTCGCGCGTCCGAGTGGCAGTTTCGAGTTCACCTACGCGGAAATCGGGCTCGGCACGACTTCGGTAAAGGGTGATATGGAGATGGCATTCGAGGATTCATGGGCGACGTTTTGTGTACATCACTTCAATCAGGATGGGCTGGTCCGCGAGCGATCGAGGCTCACGGCGTGGCTCGACCGATGAATTCAGGATTCGCTGAGCAAAGGGCAGACAGGCCTCACAGTCCCGCGCCGTAAACTAGATGTGGGCGATTCCGTTCACTTTAATCAGCCGACCTTCACACGCTCCATGGCGGTGCGGATCCCAGACGGAATCGGCGTCGGGACATTGGTCTCGCGGGTCACGAACACGTGGACGAAGTGTCCTTCGGCGGATGCCTCGTCCTCGTCGTCGGCGAAAATTCCCACCTCGTAGCGCACGCTGGATTTTCCCAGATGCGCGATCCGCAGGCCCGCGTGTACCGACTGCGGGAATGCGATGGCGCGCCGATACCGACAACCGCTGTCAACGGCGAGCCCGATCACCTCGGAGGTCTCGAAATTGAAGCCTCCTTCCCCGCGGAGGAACTCGGCGATCACGGTATCGAAGAAGCTGTAGTAGACGACGTTGTTTACGTGGCCGTAGACATCGTTGTCCATCCATCGTGTCGTGATGGAGGTGTACCAGTGGTAGTCGTCGCGGGTCTTCGCCGCATCGTCCCTGCTCATGACCCGTCGACCAGCTCGGCTCTCAGCACGTGCTTCTGGATCTTCCCGACGGACGTACGGGGAAGCTCGCCGCGGAACTCGACCCGCTCCGGCACGCGGAAGCTTGCCAGTCGATCGGCGCACCAGGCAACGACGGCGTCACCGTCCAGGGACTCGCCTTCGACAGGGACCACTACCGCGACGATTGCCTCGTCGCGCATGGGGTCGGGAATACCGACGACCGCGCAATCGAAGACCTTGGGGTGCGTCTGTATCGCTGCCTCCACCTCGCTCGCGGCGACGTTCTCTCCGGCCCGCTTGATCATGTCCTTGGCGCGGTCGACGAAGTGGAAGTAGCCATCCTCGTCCTGGCGCGCGTTGTCTCCGCTCCACAGCCACCCGTCACGGATCGTGTCCGCAGTGGCCTCCGGGTTCTTGAAGTAACCCTTCATGAGGGTGCGCCCGGGCTCGCCGGCGACGACGATCTGGCCGGTCTCCCCCGGGGGCACGGGGGCCCCCCCATCGTCGACAATGCGCACCCGGTAACCCATGACGGGCAGGCCGATGCTCATGTTGTTCCGGCGATAATGGATCGGATTCGCCAGCGGCGGCCCCATGGTCTCGGTCATACCCCAGATCTGCATCAGGGGCGCGCCGAAGCGCTCCCGCCACTCGTCCAGCTGATCCTCCGTGACATTCTGCGCATACAGGACGGCCCGCAGGCTGTTCTCCGCGAGCTCCGCCCGCCGCGGTTGGGCCAGCAGCATGCGGATGGGCGCCGAGAACAGGCTCGCGACGGTGCACTGATGGCGGATGGCCTCGTCGAAGTAGCGGCTCGCGCTGAAGCGTGAGGACAACACCATGCTCGCGCCCGTTACCAGGGTGCTCATGGTGGAGTAGTACTGGGCGTTACCGTGAAACAACGGCAGCACCGCCAGGTGCCGGTCGTCCGGCGTGAGGGCGAGGATCCTCGCCACCGTCTCCCCGGCGTAGATGTAATTGGCGTTGGTGACCAGCACGCCCTTCGGCCGCGACGTGGTTCCGGAGGTGTAGAGCATCCCGGCCTCGTCCTCGGGAGCGCACCGGATGCCCGGTCGCGTGTCGGCCTGGACCGAGACGAGATCCTCGTAGGATTGCACACCCGCCTGCGCGCTTGCGCCGCAGATCACGATTGCTTCCACGGCGGTACACCGCTGGCGCACCTCCCGCGCGACGTCGAGGTACGCGGGTTGCGTGAAAATGAGCCGGCACTCGGAATGGCCGATCAGGTACTCGAGCTCGTTCGCCGTGGCCGCCACGTTGGTCGGCATGATCACCGCGCCGATCTTGGCGGCCGCGAACCACAGCACCAGGAACTCGACACAGTTGGCGAGGTGAAGATTCACCTTGTCTCCGCGGGCGATCCCGAGGGCGCCGAGCATGCCCGCCGTCCGATTGACGGCGGCGTCGAAGTCCCGGTAGGTATAGCTGGCGGGGGCCTCGACGGGGCCGTCCACGTCGTCGAAGAGGACGAATGGGCTCTCCGGCTGGGTATCCGCGCGATACTCCAGCACCTCCCCCAGAGACCGGAATCCGACGGCATCCACGAACTGTGACCTCCATCTGGCGCAAGGGCAAAAGGCCCCGCCCTCAATAGCCCCGAAACCAGAGTCTCTACGTTAACCAGCTATGGGAACTCGGCGCAAGGGAGACCCGCGTCGGGCTTGAATTCACCGCCCTGCCCGCTAGTCTGGGCCGGTATGGGGCGGGAAGAGACCAGCGACGAGGCGTTGATGCTCGAGTATCGTGACGGTAACGCGGACGCATTCGAGACTCTTTACTCCCGCCACAAGGGCGGGTTGTTTCGTTATTGCCTGCGCCACTGTCGCGAGCGCGGCGCGGCGGAGGAGACCTTCCAGGACGTGTGGATACGGGTCATCGGCGCGCGCGAGCGCTACGAGCCGAAGGCGAAGTTCACGACCTGGCTCTACCGCATCGCCCACAACCGCGTCATCGATCACTACCGGTCGGACAAGTCCGGCAGGACCCGCCCTCTCGACGACGAGGAAGAGTCCGTGCAGGAAGCGGCGGCGAATCCCGGCGACGAGCCCGAGCGCCGGGCCGCGGCGGAGCGCCTCTCGGCGAGGATCCGGACCCTCGTGGAGGAGCTCCCGCCGGAGCAGCGGGATGCCTTTCTGCTCCACGAGGAGGCGGGCCTCGGGCTCGACGCTATCGCCGAAGTCTCCGGGGTCGGCCGCGAGACCGCCAAGAGCCGACTGCGCTACGCGCTCTCGAAATTGCGTCGAGCGCTGAGGGACGAACCATGAGCCCGGAAGAGCACGACGAAGAAATGCTGGCGGAGTTCCTGAAGGGCGATTCCGAGATTGCGCGCCTTTACCGGCGCGACGCCGGCGAGGAGCCGGGCGAGCTGCTGGACGCGCGGATCCTCGCGCGGGCGCGACGGGAGGTTCAACGCAAGCAGCGCGTGGTCCACAGTCCGTTCGCCCGTCACTGGATGGTGCCGACCTCCCTCGCCGCCGTGCTGATTTTGACGGTGAGCGTGGTGGTGCTGGGGCCGGATCCGACGCTCGAATCCGGCGCCCCCATGGACCCGGGTGTCGAGTCCCTCGGGACGGGTGACGTGCAGGAAGACGGCGCACTGGTGGCGCCGCTGCAGGCGCCTGCGCGGGACAACCAGCCCGGACTGGTCCCGGAGGCGAGAAGGTCTGCGGACGAGACAGCCGGCAAAGCCAGCGAGAAACGCAAGGCCGTAGCCGCCGAAGAGGACGCGGCCGAGGCCCCGGCTCCGGCCGTCGGCGCGGCATCCATGGCGGCACCCGCCGCGCTCGAGGAGTCGGGAACCGTGGCAGACGCCTTGCCGGCAGCGTCGGTTCAGGAGGATCCGGACCGTTGGCTGCGCCACATCGAATCGCTTGTCGAGGAGCAGCGCACGCGCCTCGCGAAGGACAGCCTGCGCGCCTTCCGCGCCCGTTACCCGGATTTCGCCCTGCCGCCGAGCCTGGCGCCGCTGGCGAAAACCCTCGACGAGGAGCCTCGCTGAACGAGCGCCGATTGCCTGAGAATGGCCCGGAAAGCCACGCCCTTTCACGCCGTTCGGGGACTCGTCAGCGCGGAAAAACAACAGTAAGATATGCCGTTCTCTGCACCGGCCAGACCAGGAAGTTCTGCTAATGACCTTTGTCGTTCTCGAAAGCTGCATTAAATGCAAGTACACCGATTGTGTCGAAGTATGCCCCGTGGACTGCTTCCACGCCGGGCCCAACTACCTGGTCATCGATCCCGAGGAATGCATCGACTGCACGCTCTGCGAGCCCGAGTGCCCCGTGGACGCCATCGTCTCGGAAGACGATCTGCGTGAGGATCAGCAGCATTATCTGGAATTGAACGCCGAGCTCTCCAAGGAGTGGCCGGTGCTGACCGAGAAGATCGACGCGCCGCCGGACGCGGCCGAATGGGAAGACGTCGCCGAGAAGCTCCAGTACCTGGAGCGCTAGCCCGAATTCAATCCCGGACCGGCTACCGCGTCGCCGGCGCCTCTCCCTGCCACAACCCGCGGATGGCGGCGATGCCCTGGGCGCCGTGTTCCCATGCCGCATCCAGATCCCCGGAACCCATTCCCCCCAGCGCGAACACGGGCAGGTTGACGGCCTCCACGAGCTCTTGGAAACGCGGCCAGCCCAGCGGCGTCGCACCGGGATGGGACGCGGTGGCCGCGACCGGTGACAGCACGGCGAAGTCGACGCCGATGCGCGCCGCGTGGGCGAGCTCCTTCGTGTCGTGGCACGACGCCGCCAGCAATGCCTGCGAGGGGACTGGCCGGGTCGTGGTCTGCATGAGACGCGCGCTGTCCAGGTGAACCCCGTCGGCGTCGACCGCTGCCAGGAGCTCCGGGCCAGCGTTGACCAGGAGGCGCCCGCCCCGGGCGCGGCATACCCGCAACGCCTGCCTCGCCAGCGCGGCGAGCTCCGCTTCGGGGATCCCCTTCGCGCGCAGCGCAACCAGATTCACACCGGCGTCGATGCTCGCGGAAAGCGCCGTCAGGAATGCTTCGATGTCCCCGCCTGGCGACGGCGTGATCAGATAGCGTTCGGGCAGACCGACGGCGCGCACGATGGGCACGTCCGCGGCCGGCATCGGCAGCCCGGGCAGCGCATCCGCGGCCAGCCACTGGAGCTCCTGCCCTTCACGGCCGTGGACCCGTCCCTGCCAGGAAGTGACCCGCCACACGTCCAGCAGGACGCCGCGATCAGGGTAGTCGTGGCGCACGCGGATCAGCGGTCGGGCGGCGTCCACGGTGATTCCCAGCTCC
>CBDTYP010000190.1:0-6298 GCA_965364645.1 uncultured Gammaproteobacteria bacterium
CCCAAGTCGCCACGCGAGTACGATGGGTTGTCGTGCTTCGATTGGCGACATTTTCCTCGTTGCTCTCGCGACGGGGCTGACCGTAGCGGAACTCCAGAACTGTCAAAACGAGTCCGATGGACATCATGACAAACACGAACACTGCGACCAAAAAAAGGAGAGTCTCGTTCATCTCTGCATACTCCTCGAGTTGAGACTTGACACTTTGAAGTAGATTCCGAAGGCCAGGATCGACGGCACCCAGATGGCCGTAAAAAGACCTTCACTCTGATAACCGTTGAACCAGAGAAACCCCGAGACGGCAAAGGACACCGCCACGGCGAGCAAAATGAAGAAGTCGGATCGTCTGAACATCAGTCTTTTCTCCTGTGTACGCATCGAGTCTGTTGCGTTGCTTCTCGAACCCGATCGGAAATCCCGGTGGGGCTCTCAGTCGACGTGGAAACCAATGGCGGCGAGCAACAAACCGCCAACGGTTATGCCTGCGGGGATACGCAATCCCGCCATGCCGAATACGTCCACGACGGAAGGCACGGCTTCGAACCAGCCCAGAGGCAGCCACACGAAAAAGGGCAAGGCAGCTGCCAAACCCAGGGGGCCTAATAAGCGCAGTAGGCGCTGCCGCGGCCGCGAAGTGCCGTGGCGAGACTGTCGCGCGTCCGGCGCCTTCTCACTCGGCTCGGTAGCGACCGCAGCCGGTCTGCTCTGGCGTAGGTGAGTCGTAGTGTGGTCTGGGCTCATTTGTTCAACTTAGTGTCAAAATATAACCTGGACAATAATTAGACACTATAGCGACCTCTGGCCTAATGTCAAGCCTGATGCTCGACAATATATAGACAGACGCCTGCTCGGAGGGAACGTCCCGCTTACACGGGCCGTGAAAAGCCATCGGTGGGCTGCGGGGAGCCGATATTCGGGGGAAACGGAGCAGAGGCTGCCCCGGGAGCGCAACCTCAATAGAAGCGTAATTCGGCGAACGCTAGATCTGCTTCGAAAGCACGCCCAATGGCCACCGGGCCCGAACGTCGCGACCGTTTGACGTCGAGGGGCACCTGGATCCGGTGGGGCTGGAATTCATCTACGGCCACAAGCGTGGAGATCTCTGTGACGTGTCTGTCCATATCTCGTCGAGTTAGAACTTCGACATTGGGTTGACAATAGATATTTTGTCCAGCTATTATTTCGACCGTCTCAAGACAATCATTTCAACCACTCGAGTCAATAGAGGAGTCTCAACATGTCCAGCTACCCACGTTCACTTCTGTCCGCCGTAGCCGCCCTTACGCTGTTGGTAGTCACCAGCGTCGTCCCATCCTACGCTGGCAATACCACCGCCAAGGGTGACATTGTCGAAACCGCAGTCTCCGCGGGCAGCTTCGAGACGCTGGTGACGGCGGTGAAGGCTGCCGGCCTCGTGGAGACCCTGAAGGGTGAGGGTCCCTTCACGGTGTTCGCGCCCACCGACGAGGCCTTCGCCAAGCTGCCGAAGGCGCAGCTCGACGCGCTGCTCGCCGACAAGGAGGCCCTGACAGCGGTCCTTACCTATCACGTCGTGCCGGGCAAGATCATGTCCGCGGAACTCGTCAACGAGCGCTACACCACCGCGAAGAGCGTTCAGGGTGACGAGGTCATCATCGATGCCCGTATCAGCGTGCGCGTGAACGACGCCAACGTCGTCGTCGCCGACATTCCAGCCACCAATGGCGTTATCCACGTCATCGACTCGGTTATTCTTCCGCCGAGCATGATGAGCACGCTGGAGGCCCGAGTGCGAATCGCCTCTGCCGCCAACGTGCAGTAACCGAGACTCGGGAAGACCCCCGAGCCTCGACATCAGACCCTCGGGGCGCCAGGCGCGCATGCGCAATGCCCCGGGGGTATTGAGATTCTGAAAGCACCCATCAACCCACACGCGATGAACGGACCGAGTTCGCTCGAAGACGAGCGACCAGGCAAACAGAGATAGAACAATGGAAGAGATTCGACTGATGCCTGGCGTCACCCGGGAGCGCACCCGTCAGCTCGAGGCCCGCGCCTATGCTCAGCTTCGTGACACCTTGCGGCCTGAGCTCTCGAGGGGGCTCGAGGAGTGCGTGCGTCCGGACCAATCGAGCGGGTTCCAGGGGTCGCCCTGGCGCTCGGCCTGCTGGGCCTGCTGCTTTTCGCCGCATCCGCATGGTCACCACCGGTGGCTGCGGCCTGATGTCCGGCGCTTGTCCAACCTTCTGTTCGGTCGTCTAATAGATGTCTAGAATGCAGTCCACTATCACCCGGTCAAACCTGACGGCGAATCCCGGGTTCGCAGCAGCTGGAAGGCCCTCGCCCATGACACGACCATCACCCGACGACAATGCCGCAAATCTCAAGATCGGCGCAGTGGCCCGTCTTACGGGAATTTCCGTACACACCCTGCGGAAGTGGGAGGACCGCTACGGCGCGGTCGAGCCGCAGCGCACGGAAGGTGGTGGGCGAGTCTACACGCGCACGGATTTGAAGCGGCTGGCATACATCAAACGGCTTGCCGATGCCGGCATGGCGCTCCGGGAGATCGGAAAGCTCTCGCTGGAAGAGCTGGAGAGCACCTGGGAACAGGTCGGCGAAGCACAGGTCTCCGCCATCGGCGCGGCCGTCCCGGACAAGGTCAGTATCGCGATATTGGGCGACGTGTTGCCGGCCCTCATAGAGCGCCGTGGCCCAACGTCTGGCCGCCTGCGCCTCGCAGCTGCCAGTGATTCCGCGGAGGCGCTCGCATCGGCCCTGGAGGCCGAGGCCGCCGACATCCTCGTTTACGAGTGCCCCAACGTGCGGCCCGAGACCGGTGATGAGGTCGCGTCGCTATTGGAGACACTCCCGGTCAGCGGCGTCATTGTCGTCTACGGATTCGGCGCGCGCAGCCATCTCACAGCATTACGCAACCCGAGCACGGCAGTCATGCGCGCGCCGGTCGACGTGGACGAGCTCGAGCACATCGCCCGTGGTCTGCTCTACGGTGTGGCGGCCGCGGCATCGATTCCACGGATGACCGACGCTGGCCGTATTAATGACGAGGACATACCGAAGCCGCGACTGACCAGGGAGACGGTTGCGCGGATTGCCCTGACGGCTCCGCGAATGCGCTGTGAGTGCCCTCATCACCTGGCTGACATCGTTCTAAGCCTGCGTGCATTCGAGGAATACAGCAAGGACTGCGAGAACCGGAACGAAGAGGACGCCGAGCTTCATCACCTCCTCTGGCAGAGCGCAGCAGTCGCCCGCGCGGTGTTCGAGGACGCCATCATGCGCGTCGCCGAAGTCGAGGGGATCAACCTCGATGACTGATTCGACACGGACCGAACGCGAGGTAGATGCAATTGTCTTCGTAGAGGCACCACACAGCGCTCAATTGCGGAGAGCCATCCTTACGTATCGTCGAAACGATGGCATGCCGGGAATCAGACAGGAAATCGGCAACTGCCTCACCAGACATATAGTCGGCTGGAATTTCAGTAGTCACACGAACCTCCTCGGCCTTTGCCCTGCTCGAGATGCATCAGAAATTCGCGTTGATGAAGCGCAGTCGGATTCGTCGTCAGAGATCAATTGTCAGCCGCGTCATCTGAAGATGGGGCAGCGTCCAGCGCACTCTCGGTTCTGGCTAGCTGTTGCCGCCTCAGCCCTCTCGGCGAACGTCCGCGGTGAGGTCGATGAGCGGGAGGACAGCGAGAGTGCGCAACGGCAGTAATGGGTCGAAACCCACCGTCGGAAGGTAGCTAATTCGCGCGTCGGCTTGAGCATGCAGCCGTCTACACGGAGATTAACAACAAGGGAAGGGGGCGCGTAACTCCCTGATAATCTGGTGGGCCGTGCAGGAATCGAACCTGCGACCACCTGATTAAAAGTCAGATGCTCTACCAACTGAGCTAACGGCCCATGTGCGGATTTCCGCGCAGAAGGGGCGTGATGATAGCGCAACAGGGATGTCAGGCAACCCCGGAACCGGTACTGTGCGCCCTGGCCGCATGGGCCTGGAATCGGGAGAGCCGCGGCCATGCCCGGTACGGGTTCGAACTTCCCTGTATCAATCGTATCGTCGGCCGTAAGCGCCGCCCTGGTGGGCTTTTTCGGGTCGGTGGCGCTCGTGCTCGAGGCGGCTCGGGCCGTGGGGGCCGACGCCGACCAAGCGACCTCCTGGGTGGTGGCCCTTTGCGTCGCCGTCGCCGTGACGACCCTCTATCTCTCGCGCCGCCACCGGATGCCCATCGTGACCGCCTGGTCGACGCCGGGAGCGGCCGTGATCGCCGCGGGGGGAGCGGGCGTCGGCATCAACGAAGCGGTGGGCGCCTTCATCGTAGCCGCTCTCCTGGTGGTCGCGACGGCCATGGTGCGGCCATTCGCTCAGCTCGTGGAGCGCATCCCGAAGACCCTGGCGGCGGCGATGCTCGCGGGCATCCTGTTGCCCTTCTGCCTCGATGTCGCCCTCCAGATCCCCGTGTTGCCGGTTCTGGTACTGCTTCTGGTGACGGTGTTCTTTCTCGTTCAGGTGTGGTCCCAGACCCTCGGTGTGCCGATCATCCTGGCCCTCGGCATCGCCGTCGCCGCGGCCTCCGGCCTGGTTGAGCAGAGCTGCTGCACGGTGACGATTTCCCACGTGCAATTGATATCGCCCGAGTTTCGGGTGCAGTCGGTCATCGGGCTCGCGCTGCCGCTCTACATCGTTACCATGGCTTCTCAGAATCTCGCCGGACTCGCGGTGCTGAAGGCCGACGGCTACAGTCCCTCGGCGCGCTCCTGCTTCGGATCGACGGGTGTCGTCTCCCTGCTGGCGACGCCCTTCGGCGGGCACGGCGTGTGCCTCGCCGCGATCACCGCAGCGATTTGCACGGGACCCGCCGTGGATCCCGACAGCGACCGCCGCTGGCGGGTGGGTCCGGTGTATGCGCTCTGCTACCTCGTCTTCGCCGTCTTCTCCGAGAGCATGGTGGAGCTGTTGCTCGCATTGCCGGCGGCGCTGATCACGACCTTCGTCGGCCTCGCGTTGTTCGGCCCCCTGGTGGGCTCGGTGAAGACCGCGCTCGCGGGCGGCGGCGTCGAGACGAAGGCCGCCGTGGTCACGTTCATCGTGGCGGCTTCGGGTGTGACCTTCGCCGGCGTCGGCGCCGCGCCGTGGAGTCTGGCTGCCGGCCTCGCGATACTGGGCCTGCACCGACTCTTCGATCGCCCGAAGGCCGCTCGGCGGTAGACGCGCTCTCAGTCCCCCGGCGCCGGGGCGGTCTCGCGGCCCCATGTGCCCGTGCGGCGTTCGCGAATCTTCAGCACGAGCACGGTGAGCGCGGGCAGGAAGGTGAGCGTGACGATGGTCGCGCCGGCAACGCCGAAGAGCACGATGACACCGAGGCCACGGTAGAGCTCGGTGCCGGCGCCCGGCAGGAAAACCAGGGGTGACAACCCGCAGATGGTCGTGATGCTGGACATGGCGATTGGCCGGAGCCGGGTCTGCACGGCATCGCGCACGGCCTCGAGTGCGCCCATGCCCTGGTGGCGCACGTTGTACAGGGACTGGTCGACGATGAGGATGGGATTGTTGACGACGACGCCCATGAGGATCAGGAAGCCGAGCATGGAGATCATGTCGAAAGGTTGATGGAGTGCCGCGATCCCGAAGGCCGGCAGCTGGGCGCCGACGAGATTCAACAGCCACAGCCCCACTAATCCACTCGCGATGCCGAGCGGGATCGTGGTCATGATGACGAGCGGGTAGCCCCAATGACTGAATACCGCGACCAGCAGTAGATATATAAGGAGTATCGCGACCCCGTAGTTTCCAATCAGGGCCTCCCGCGTCGCATTCAACTGATCACTCGCGCCGGTGATGTCGATGGTGACACCGGCGGGGATCGCGCCCTTGTCGCGCAACGCACCCATGAGATCGCGCTTCACGATCTCGACGCCGGTCTCTAGCGCGACGGCGCGGGGCGGGATGATGCTCAAGGTCACCGTGCGCTTGCCGTCGACGCGGCGAAGCTTGTCGGTGGCAACGGTCTCTACCACGTCGGCGATGGAGCTCAGAGGCAGGACGGTGCCCTGGGGCGTGTACACCGGCAGCCGGCCGATGCCTTCCAGGCTGCGCACGCCCCCCGGCGCGCCGTACAGGTAGATGTCGATCTTCTCGTCGTCGAGGAAGAATTCGTCCACGTAGGCGCCGTCGGTGAGCGCGGCGACGGTGAAGCCCAACTCCTCGGCGTTGAGCCCGGCCTCGGCCGCGCGGGCCCAGCGCGGCCGCACCTCCACCATGGGTTGGGCGAGGGAGAGAGCCGCCGGA
>CBDTYP010000191.1:0-6292 GCA_965364645.1 uncultured Gammaproteobacteria bacterium
CAGCCCGAAACGCCACGAGTAGAAGAAACCCAGTGGATGAGGGAGCAGCCCGATGAACGACCGTCCGAGAATACTCATCATCAACGGTTCGTACAGGGACGACGGAATTACGGATCAAGCCATCGAAGCCGCGTCAGTTGCCCTGCGTGCATCCGGCGCCGAGCTCGAGGCTGTTCTGCTGCGCGACTACCCGATCGAGTTCTGCCTGAACTGCCGCGAGTGCACCCAGCAACCGGGCAATTCACCCGGCAAGTGCGTGCTCCAGGATGGCATGGGAGAGCTGATCGACAAGATCGAGCAGGCGGACGGATTTATTCTCGCCTCGCCCACCAACTTCGGATCCGTGACAGCCGTCTTCAAGCGCTTCATGGAGCGTCTCGTGGCCTATACCTATTGGCCGTGGAACGCGAGCTATCCTGAGTTCCGCAAGCAGGGGACGCCACGAAAAAAGGCGATGCTGATCTCATCTTGCGCTGCCCCCGGAATCCTGGGGCGCTGGTTGTACGGCTCGCACAAGCAGCTCAAATCGACCGCACAGACCATAGGCGCCGATTCGGTGGGCGCGCTCTTTACGGGACTGGTCGCCAAGGACGCCGACCAACGGATTTCGCAACGTGCACGATCACGGGCCGAGGAGATGGCCGCGAGACTGATCTAACCTCCCGCGAGCTAGCTCGCAGGACACCTTGTAACGCCAGGGGCCGCAAGATGCTTCGCACCTCGCGGCCCCTGGTAGTCCCCGCGTTCACCCGCTGCTCGACTTGGGAACATCCTTGGCCGGTAAAACCGAGCCACCCTCACCCCAGTCTCCGTCACCGAGCTCGTTGACCACAACCCATGTTCCTTCCGCGAACTCGTCGCTCTTCATTCGGGAAAAGACGTTGGTTATCTCTCCAATCATTTCGGACTTCTCCTCGGTCGAAAAGACACCCTTGATAGTTTTGACTTCAATAAATGGCATTTTTCATCTCCTTGGTTTTCACACGATTTGAGTTAAATGTTATCAATTAACCGACTGGTCGGTACGAAATAGACTAAGTGAGTAGCCGCCTCGGATCCAGTGGACGGGCGGTACTTTTTTCAGACTTTCTTATTCAATTACTATGGATCAATGAGTTACAGACCATTTCGAGCTCATCAACGACACTGTCTGGACATCAGAGTAAAAAAACCATACGGTAGGTATTGAAAATCACCACCCGGGGGACCCCGATGGGCGCGAAAGGCGAGCAAACCCGCGAGCATATTCTGGCCACGGCCGAGAGCATCATCCTGCAGCGCGGCTATTCGGGCACATCCATCGAAGGGATCATCGGCGAGGCCGGCATCACGAAGGGCGGCTTCTTCTACCACTTCGACGGCAAGAACGACCTGGCGAAGAGCCTGATGCTGAGATATCTCGACAAGGACGAGAAGTTCTTTGCCGAGCTCGGGGACCGCGCGCACTCGCTCACGGAGGACCCGCTGCAGCGGGTGTTGATCTTCCTGAAGCTGATGGCGGAAGCCATGGCGGATATGCCCGACACGCATCCCGGCTGCCTCGTGGCTTCCTTTGCCTACGAGTCGCAGCAGTTCGATGACGACGTCCGCGCGCTCTACGCCCAGGGGGTCCTGTCCTGGCGGAACATCTTCCTGGAGCATCTCGAGAAGGCGGGAGAGAAGTACCCGATGAAGATCGAGAAACCCCTCGAGGAGCTCGCGGACATGCTCAGCTCGGTCATCGAAGGCGGTATCCTCATGTCGAAGGTGCTGAACGACCGGCGCATCCTGCCGAATCAGCTCCTCCAGTACAGAGACTACATTCGGCTGGTCTTCGGAGATGCCTGACTCACCGCCCGCCCGACTGCTGCGCCGCGGCAGCTGGCTGCCGATACTCCTGTGCCTGGTGGCGCCCGCCGCCTCCGCGGACTGCGCCATGGACCGCTTCGGTGAGATCTTCTGCGGTAAGGGATTCTGCGCGATGGATCGCGACGGCCACGTATGGTGTTCCCGCTACTACAAAGGCGGCGCGCAGTTGACCCGGGAGGGCAGAGTGCGCTGCGGCAAAGGGCAGTGCGCGAAGACCGTGCGCGGCGAAATCTTCTGCTCGTCGGAGATTCGCGGATCGGTGACGCTGGACCGCAGGAACCGTGTGCGCTGCCAGGGCCAGTGTGAACGCGCGACGGCGGAACAGTGCGAGAGGATTCGCGCCGACAGCGCGGGCTAGTGAGCCTGGATGTCTTTTCGCGGGTCGAAGTCGAACTCTTCGGCCATGGATCGGTAGAACTTCTTCTTGGATTCGCCATCGGCCGCGGGGGTAACGATCTGCAGGGTCACATACTGATCTCCCGCCTTCGCGCCGCCGAGCCCCTTCGACTTGAGGCGCAGCTTGCGCCCGGATTGTGAGCCGGCCGGGATCTTGAGATCCACTTTGCCGGCGAGGGTCGGCGCCTTCACCGTCGCACCGAGGGCTGCTTCCCAGGGCGCGATGGGCAGGCTCATGTGGATGTCCCTACCCTCGGCGCGAAAGAGCGGGTGCGGCGCGAGCTCCACGACCAGGTACAGATCGCCCGATCGGCCACCCGCTCCCTTGCGGCCCTGGCCGGCGAGTCGAATCTGCTGGCCGGACTGGACGCCTTTCGGGATCTTGACCTTGAGGGTGCGCGCGGGGCCCTGACCGCTCTTGAGACTCAGGGCGCGCTCGGCGCCGCCGAAGGCCTCCTCGAGAGTGACGACGATAGCCGCGCGCTCGTCGCCGCCATTCATGTCGTGCATGCCTCCCCCGTTGAACGCGCCGCCGAAGGGATCGCCGCCGGAGGCCCTGCCGCCGAACAGGCTGTCGAGGAAATCGCTGAAGTCGAACTTCTCGCCGGAGAACCCGCCGCCGAAGTTCGATTCGAAATCCCAACCGGGAGGCGGCGAGAAATCGTCCCCGGCGTGATAGCCGCGGCCGAGATTGTCGTAGGTCGCGCGCTTCTCGTCGTCGCGAAGCACGTCGTATGCTTCGCCTACTTCCTTGAAGCGCTCCTCGGCGTCGGGCTCCTTGCTGACGTCGGGATGAAACTTACGCGCGAGCCTTTTGTAGGCGCGCTTGATGTCCGCGGGGTTCGCATCACGCCCGACCCCGAGAACCTCGTAGTAATCCTTGTACTTCATGTGCAACGCGATGAATCACAGGCGCAAAAGAGCGGGGCTCGACGCCCCGCTCTTTCGAGCACCGGTCAGCTGACCGTGATCTTTCTCGGTTGCACCTTCTCGTGCTTCGGAATGACGACCTCGAGGACGCCATCCTTGCCCTTCGCCGTGATGCGCTCCGCATCCGCGGTGTCGGGAAGGCTGAAGCGGCGGTAAAAGGTTCCGTAACTCCGCTCGACGCGCTTGTACCCGTTGGACTCCTCTTCCGACGCGTGCTTGCGCTCGCCCTTGACGGTGAGCACGCCGTTGTCCATGGTGATCTCGATGTCCTTCGGATCGACACCGGGGACGTCGGCCTCGAGCACGAAACGCTCGGCCTCTTCCTTGATATCCACGGCGGGCGTCCAGTTGCTGGTGACGACGCTGGAACGGTCGCCCTCGGCGGCCGGTGCATTGCGGGAATCGGCGAACAATTGATTCACATCATCGTGAAAGCGCCGCAGTACTCCCCATGGCTCGTAACGCACTACGTTCATGACTTTACCTCCAGAATTCGAACTCTTCGCGTTTGTCGATGTGATCCAGATATGGGGGTCGCGGGAGGGATTTCAAGGGCCCGAAATGCCCGCAACGGGGCCCGTTCCGCTAGGCGAATATCGCCCCGTTCCGTATACTTCTCCGCCTCGAATCCCAAGGTCGCCGGCAGGCGGAGATGGCCAAGAAACGCACCTATCGCATCGTCTTTCACAACCAGGGGAAGCTCTACGAGCTCTACGCCCGGCACGTGAGCCACGGCGAGATGTACGGCTTCATCGAGGTGGGGGACATCATCTTCGGCGAACGTACGGAAGTCATCGTGGACCCGTCCGAGGAGCGGCTGAAATCGGAGTTCGCCGGGGTCAAACGGACGTTCGTTCCCATCCACGCGGTCGTGCGCATCGACGAGGTGGAGAAGGAGGGGCACAACAAGATCCACGCGGTCGGCGAGGGCGAGACGAATGTCGCCGCCTTCCCCATGCCCATGTACACCCCCGGGGGCGACAAGGGCGGGAGTTAGTCGCCCGCCAGGCGCCGGCGGACGCGCTCGCCGTAGTCCCCGTCGAGATGCGCCGGGCGCTCCCCGCCGCAGGCGGCGAGCCGGGTACGCAGGAGCGCGAGGCGCTTGTTGGCGAGACGCCGGTCCTCCGCATCCAGGGCCTCATCGAGCAACCGGTGCACGCTCGCGATCTCCCGCCTCAGCGTGAGCTCCTCGGGCACGTAGCCCGCGTTCTTGAGGATTCGATGGGCGAGGCGCATGTCCTCCGGAATGAGCGCGTCGTCCTCGAGCTCCAGGGGCTCACCGCTGCCCGGCAGATCATCGAAGGCCCCGTCGGCCATGGCGGCCTGGATGCGTTTCTCCACCAGATCCCTGAACTGACTCATGGCACGCTCACCACCGGTTGAAGGGGGTCACCGCCAGGTTGCTGTTGTAGTAGCGGACATCGCCGGTCACCTCTTCCCCTGCCCAGTCCGGGAGCGCAACCACATCCGCCTCGTCGTCGAGCTCGATCTCGGCCACGATGAGACCCGCGTTGTCGCCCGCGAAGACATCCACCTCCCACTCCCGCCCCCCGTGGGGCACGTAGTAGCGGGTCTTCTCGACCACGCCGCCGGCGCAGAGCTCCCGGAGCATCACCTCCGCGTCGGCCACCGACACCGGATACTCGAACTCGAGCCGGGACGCCCCGACGGTAGCGCCCTTCACGTTCAGGAAGGCGCTGTCGCCGCCCACCCGGACACGCACCGAGCAGTCCCTCGTGTTCGCGAGATAGCCCTGGAGATAGCGCACCTCCTGCCGGACCCGGGCCCGCCAGCTATCGTTGAGAACCAGGTATTTGCGCTCGATTTCCGTCGCCATGGGGGCCTCGTGAAACCTCGGGACACTCTCGATGGGACCTGTGCCGGGAGAGACGCCGATGCTAGTGTACACAAAGGGCGGTTGAGAACACGCGCCGGGCGGCGGTCGAGACAGTGCGCAACATGCTGAAACTCCTCCTCATGGGCGTGGCCATCTACGGGATGTTGTGCCTCGCCCTCTACATATTCCAGCCGCGCCTCGTGTACTTCCCCATGAAGCCCCTCGCCGCCACCCCGGCTGCCATCGGCCTCGACTACGAGGACGTGTCGCTGGACGCGGGCGACGACGCCTCGGTGCACGGCTGGTTCCTGCCCGTGGCGGAGGAGGCGCGCACGGTGCTCTTCCTCCACGGCAACGCGGGCAACATCTCTCACCGCCTGGATACGCTGCGGGTCTTCCATTCCCTGGGGCTCAATGTCCTTATCATCGACTACAGCGGCTTCGGGCAGAGCGACGGCAAGCCCGGCGAGAACCAGACATACGCCGATGCGCGGCTCGCCTGGCGATACCTGACCGGGACCCGCGGCATCGCCCCCGAACGCATCGTCGTCTTCGGCCGCTCGCTGGGCGCGGGCGTCGCCACCTGGCTCGCCACCGAGGAGACCCCGGGGGCCCTCGTGCTGGAGTCGGCGTTCACTTCGGTGCCGGACCTCGCGCGCAAGTACTACCCGATCTTCCCGGTCCGCTGGCTCGCGCGCATCCGCTACGACAACGCCGCGCGCCTGCCGACGGTCGGCTGCCCCGTGCTCATCGTCCACAGCCGCGACGACGAGATCGTGCCCTTCGCCCACGGCGAGGCGCTCTATGCGCTGGCGGCCGAGCCGAAGAGCTTTCTCGAGATCCGCGGCGATCACAACGCCGGCTTCATGCTGAGCGCTCAGGCTTACCGATCGGGGCTCGCGCGCTTCATGGCGGGGCTCGACGCCGGCGGGGGCCTGCGGGCATCACTGGCGTCACCGCAATCGTGAGGCGTATCCATGGCCGCCATCATCGCCTTCGAGGCCCTGGAAGAATGCGATCTCGATGAGTGGGTCGAGAAGCAGAAGGCACGGGAAGGAGACGGCCGCCCGATCCGCTGTGCTCACTGCACACATCCGGTGAGCACCAGCGACCAGCGCACCGCCCGGGCCGGCGCCCACACCCATCGCTTCCAGAACCCCGCCGGAATCACTTTCGAGATCGGCTGCTTCCGCCACGCCCCCGGCTGCCGGCCGGTAGGTGATGCGACCCTGGAATACACCTGGTTCCCGCAGACCATCGGCTTCGTGCGCATGACCCTGG
>CBDTYP010000192.1:0-6282 GCA_965364645.1 uncultured Gammaproteobacteria bacterium
CGCAGCAGCTTCGCCTGCATGGCGAGCGACATCTCGGAGATCTCGTCGAGGAAGAGCGTGCCGTCCCGTGCGTAGCTGAAGAGACCCTCGCGGCTCGCGTGCGCGCTCGTGAAGGCCCCCTTCGTGTGGCCAAAGAGCTCACTCTCCAGCAGCTCCGGCGAGATGGAGCCGCAGTTCACGGGGACGAAGGGCCCATCGCGGCCGCTCAGCGCGTGGATTGCCCGGGCGACCAGCTCCTTGCCGGTGCCGGTCTCGCCCTCGATGAGGACCGTGGACGCCGTGGGCGCCACCCTCTGCACGACAGCGCACATGTCCGAGATAGCAGGGCTCGCGCCGACGATACCCTCGATGCCGTCGGGGCGGATATCGCGTTTGAGCAGAAAATTTTCCCGGGCCATGCGCCGGCGCTCGAGGCAACGCCGCACCGCCGTCATCATCTGCTCGACCCGGAAGGGTTTGAGCAGAAAATCCGCGGCGCCGCCGCGCAGGGCGGCGATGGAGGTCTCCAGATCCGCGTAGGCGGTCATCACGATGACATCGGTGGTGACCTCCTGATCCCGGAGCTCCTGGAGCCACTCCACGCCTGAGCGGCCCGGCAGGCGAATGTCGACGATGAGCAGATCGAAATGGTAACGCTGGCGAAGCTCCTCGGCGGTCTCGACGCTGTCGGCGGCCTCCACCAGCGCGCATTCCTGCTCGAGCGCCTTGCGCAGGAAATTGCGCATGCCCGGCTCGTCGTCCACCACCAGCACGGCCGACGAACGCCGCACCGGCGCCAGGCGGTCGCCCAGGGGTTGCACCCAGTCAGTGGCATTGGTGACGCTGGACATGGGCGTTCTCGTCTCCCCCGCTTACTCGCCGGCAACCCGGCGATCCCCACCGCGACCCCGGCCAATGAGAAAAAGATGACCAGGACGGTTCATTTTGTCATGGGATCCGGCGGCCCATGGGTCAAATTGCACCAATTCCGCCATTCGGCACCGGGTCAGAACGGCCAGTTTATGCCAGAAGTCCGGGGGCCTGCAAAGAACTCGAGCCACTGGCACCGATCTTGCTTCTCAGCAGCGACACGCCTCGGGAGGAGGTCGAGAGTCCATGAGAACGTGCCATCTCGGGCGCGGCCTTGTGGCGATGGCAGCGCTCATGCTCATCGCCCCCGGATCCGCCCAGTCCGCCCAGTCCGCCCAGCCGCTGCGCCTGGCGACGACGACCAGCACCGAGAACTCCGGCCTGCTGGGCTACCTCCTGCCTGTCTTCGAGAAGGAGAGCGGGGTGACCGTGCACGTTATCGCCGTCGGCACCGGCAAGGCGCTGCGCATCGCCCGCACGGGGGACGTAGACATGGTCATGGTGCACGCGCGTCCGGCGGAGGAGAAGTTCGTCGCCGCGGGACACGGCGTCGGACGCCGGGAAATCATGTACAACGACTTCGTCATCGTCGGTCCGAAGGACGATCCGGCGAAGCTGTCCGGATCCAACGGCGTGGCAGACGCACTGCGCAAGACCGCGAGTTCCCACAGCCGCTTCGTTTCCCGGGGCGACGACTCCGGCACCCATAAGAAAGAGCTCGCGCTGTGGGAGCTGAGCGGCGTCGCGCCGGCCGGCGAGTGGTACCTGGAGGCGGGCCAGGGCATGGGCAAGGTGCTGCAGATGGCGTCTGAGCTAAGCGCCTACACCATGACCGATCGCGGCACGTGGCTCGCCTACCGCGGCAACCTGGATCTCGAGATCCTGGTGCAGGGGGACCCGCCGCTGTTCAATCCCTACGGCGTGATAGCCGTCAACCCGCAACGTCACGCCCACGTGAACTACGGGGGCGCGACTGCCCTCATCGACTGGCTGTCGTCGCCGGAGGCGCAGGCGATGATCGCGAAGTACACCGTCGACGGCGAGGTGCTCTTTCACCCGCTGCTGCTCGACAGGGAGTGAGTCGTGGGCGAGATCCTGCAGGCCACGGGGGACGCCCTGATCCTGCTCTTCTCCGGGCAACCGGAGCTGTGGGACATCATCGGCATATCCTTCAGCGTCTCGCTCCGCGCCATACTGATTAGCGCGCCGCTCGCCATCCTGACGGCATTCATTCTCGCCATCGGCCGCTTCCCCGGACGCCGGCTGCTCATCTCCACCTTCAACTCTTTGATGGCGGTGCCGGCGGTGGTCGTGGGCCTGACCGTGTACCTGCTCCTGTCCCGCAGCGGCCCCATGGGGGATCTCAAGCTCCTGTTCACCCAGACGGCCATGATCATCGGCCAGGTCCTCCTCGCGTTCCCGCTGCTGGTGGCCATGTGCCACGCGGCCCTGCAGGCCGCCGAGCGAGACGCCTGGGAGACCGCCATCACCCTCGGCGCGCGCCCCTGGCAGGCGATGCTCACGGTCATGTACGAGGTGCGCTTCGCGCTCCTGGCCGCGGTGATCGCCGGATTCGCCCGCGTCATCGCGGAGGTGGGCTGCTCCATGATGGTGGGCGGCAACATCCTCGGCATCACCCGCAACATCCCGACGGCCATCGCGCTCGAAACCAGCAAGGGAGAGTTCGTCCAGGGCATCGCCCTCGGTATGGTCTTGCTGTTTCTGGCACTATTCCTGAACTTCGCCCTTTCCTTCATGCAGGGCAAGGGCGAGCTATCGTGAGCGGGCCCCGTATCTCCTTGCTGGATCTCGAGATGCACATGGGCGGCAGGCCGTTGCTCGACATTGCGCGTTTCGAGCTCCCCGCCGCGAGCTGCACGGTACTGAGCGGGCGCAACGGCGCCGGCAAGACCACGCTGCTGAAAATTGCGGCTGGACTGCTGCGCCCGAACGCCCTGCGCATTCGATCCGGCGACGCCGTCCTCGACTGGGCCGCAGGACGAACGGTCCTCAGAAGACACAGTATCTATATGCATCAGCGCGCCTACATGTTCGATCGCGATGTCCACGAGAACGTCGCCTATGGTTTGCGCAGAGCCGGCGCGTCGGCGGCGAAGCGCGAGGTGGGGGTGCGCATGGCATTGGCGTGGGCCGGGCTCGAACATCTCGCCGAACGCAATGCGCGGCACCTGTCCGGGGGCGAGCGCCAGCGCCTGGCGCTTGCCCGGGCGCGGGTCCTGTCTCCCGAGGTGCTGCTCCTGGATGAGCCGACCACCAACATGGACGAGGAAGCCACCGAGCAGAGCCTGCGTCTCATCCGGGACATGGTGACGGAAGGCATGGGCGTCGTCGTGGCGAGTCACGACCGCCACGTCATCGAGCAGCTGGGAGACCTGCATTTGAACCTCGCCGACGGTACGCTGCACGTCGCAGGCCGAGCCGCCGACGGAAGCCTCTACGGCGAAGGGAACGAGGTGCTCTGAGTATCATGACCACCACACCCTATCCCCGACGCGAGGTGACCGGCGTGGTGCTGGCCGGCGGGCGCGCCCGGCGCATGGGGGGCGAGGACAAGGGGCTCGTCCAGGTGCATGGCGAGCCCATGGTCGTGCACGCGCTGCGCGGGCTCGCGCCCCAGGTGGCGGGACTGCTGATCAACGCGAACCGAAACCGGGAACGCTACGCCGCCCTCGGCGCCTGCGAGGTGGTCGCCGATAGCGACGGCGACTACGCGGGGCCCCTCGCCGGCATGGCGAGCGCGATGGCCCACGCCTCTACCCGCTACATCCTCACCGTCCCCTGCGACTCGCCCCTGCTCGCGCCGAAGCTCGGAGAACGGCTGTTCTCGGCCCTGGCGGCCGCGGATGCCGAGGTCAGCGTCGCCCACGACGGCGAGCGCCTGCAACCGGTATTCGCATTGCTCGACTGCGCCCTGCGCGAGAGTATCCTGGACTATCTGGCGTCCGGGGGGCGTAAAATCGATACCTGGTACGCCGAGCGGCGCCTGGCGCTCGGAAATCTCGAGGACTGTCCGGACATGTTTCTGAACATCAACACCCCCGAGGATCGCGATCTTCTCGAGGCCCGACTGGCCGGGAGAGACGGTGCTCAGTAACGCGCACCTGCCGATCATCGGCTTCGCGGCGTGGAGCGGCACCGGCAAGACCACGCTGTTGAAGGAGCTGCTGCCGGTGCTGGGGCGCCGCGGCCTGCGGGTCGGGGTCGTCAAGCATGCCCACCACAGCTTCGAGCTCGACCATCCAGGCAAGGACAGCTACGAGCTGCGCAAGTCCGGCGCGGCGCAGATGCTGATCGCGTCCCGGGCACGCTGGGCGCTGATGGTGGAGCAGCCCCGGGAGCGGGAGCCGCGCCTGGACGAGGTGCTTCTGGAGCTCGACCAGGCGGCGCTGGATCTGATCCTCGTGGAAGGCTTCAAGGACGAACGCTTCCCGAAGATCGAGCTGCACCGCCCGAGCCTGCGCCGCCCGCTCCTGTTCCCCGACGACCAAGCGATCATCGCGGTAGCGGTAGACGCTCCCCTGGACGACGCGTGCGATCTGCCGCTGCTGGACTTAAACGAGCCCGACGCGATCGCCGCGTTCGTCGTCGATTACGTGGCCGGAGAGAGCCCCGTCACGACGGCCACGATTGCCCGGCCGGACCTTACGCGTCAGTAACGGGAGTCTCCGCGCGCACCATGACCGGCACCAAACCCATGGCACCTGTCGATTGCTACGACGCCGACCCGGAGCTGCTGCCCGTGACGGAGGCGCTGTGCCGTCTCGATGCACAGGTCGAGAGCATCACCGATGCCGAGCGGGTGGCGCTGCGCGACGCGCTCGGGCGCATCGCGGCGGAGCCCGTCGTATCGCCCATGGACGTGCCTGGCCACAGGAACTCCGCCATGGACGGATTCGCCCTGTCGGCGGGTGATCTACCGGGGCCGGAATCGCCGACCCGTCGCCTCCGGGTGCTCGGCACCGCCTGGGCGGGCCACCCCTTCGTCGGCGGCGTGCCGAGGGGGTGCACTGTGCGCATCATGACCGGCGCCGTCATGCCCGAAGACACAGACACCGTCATCATGCAGGAGCAGGTGGAGGAGCACGGGGATCCCGACGGAGAGGACACCATCGTCATCGGCGAGGGCCACCGCGGCGGGCAGAACGTGCGCGAGGCCGGTGAGGACGTCACAAGCGGCGCCCGGGTGCTCGCCGAGGGCGCCCGCATCGGGCCGGCGGAGCTCGGATTGCTGGCCTCGCTCGGAATCGCCGACGTCGCTGTGAGGAGGCGCCTCCGCGTCGCGTTCTTCTCCACCGGTGACGAGCTCCGCGGCATCGGCGAGCCCCTGACCTCCGGCGACGTATACGACAGCAACCGCTATACGCTCTACGGCATGCTCACGCGCCTCGGGGTCGAGGTGATCGACATGGGCGTCGTCAGAGACGAGCCAGACGCCGTCAACGACGCCTTCCTGAAGGCGGCCAGGGTCGCCGACGCCGTCATCAGCACCGGCGGCGCCTCCACCGGCGAGGCCGACTATATCGGCGAGACACTGTCACGCCTCGGCGAGGTACGCTTCTGGCGCATCGCCATCAGGCCGGGCCGGCCCATCGCCTTCGGCCGCGTCGGGGACGCGATGTTCTTCGGCCTGCCGGGCAACCCGGTGGCCGTGATGGTCACCTTCTACCAGTTCGTGCAGCCGGCGCTCCTGCGCATGATGGGCAGCAGCGAGACCCACCCGAACCCGACGGTGCGCGTCGTCTGCGAGTCACCATTGCGCAAGAAACCCGGGCGGGTGGAAGTGTATCGTGCCATTCTCGGCCGGGACGCCGACGGCCGGCCGACGGTGCGCAGCACCGGGAAATCCGGGTCGGGCCTGTTGCACACCATGAGCGACGCCAACTGCTTCATCATTCTCCCCGAGGACGGGGAGAGCGTGGAGCCCGGCACGGAGGTCGACGTGCAGCCATTCTTCGGCCTGACCTGAGCCGCGGCACGCGGGGAGAGAAACATGAGCGACAAGAAGAGCGATCGGGAATTCATCCCGCTCGACATCGCGGTGTTGACCATATCGGACTCACGCACCGAGGAGACCGACAAGTCCGGGGCCCTGCTGGCGGAGCGGCTGACCTCGGCAGGCCACCGTCTCGCGGAGAAGCGCATCGTGCCCGACGACATCTACCGGATCCGCGCTGCCGTTTCGAAGTGGATCGCCGAGGACGGCGTGAACGCGGTCATCAGCACCGGGGGAACCGGCGTCACCGGCCGCGACGGCACGCCGGAGGCCGTGCAGCCGCTGCTCGACAAGGAGATCGAAGGCTTCGGCGAGGTGTTCCGGACGATCTCCTACGAGGAGATCAAGACGTCAACGCTCCAATCCCGCGCACTGGCCGGTGTCGCCAACGCCACCTACATCTTCTGCCTGCCGGGATC
>CBDTYP010000193.1:0-6273 GCA_965364645.1 uncultured Gammaproteobacteria bacterium
TACCGAAACTCGAACCTCCGCCCTGATTCTGCTCGCGGAGTGCGACCAAAGAAAAGGGCCTGCAATGGGTCTCTGACCCGGTTTTCAGCTGCGGTCGGAGGGGGATTCGTTTTCGATGACGATGAGGGTGACCGCGGGGTCTTCCCAGCTGCCGGTGACGGTGTACTGGTAGGCGAAGAGCTTGTTCAGCACTTCCTGGTCGAAGGCCTTCTCGACGAGCCAGATGGGCATCAGGGGGAGGCTCTCGCTGATCTTCGGGGTGACGGTGATCAGCTGGTCGTAGTCCTCGTCGGCGAGTCCGGTGCGTCCGGCGATCTCGATGCGCGCTTGCGATCCGTCGAGGGTGAGGTCGTTGGTGTACGCGTTACCGCGCTCGATGTTGAAGTTGCCCTCGATCTGGTCGTAGGTGAAACCGTCCTCGAAGAGATCGCTGAAGTCACCCTGCAGCCGGCGCGGTAGATCCGGCACCACGAGAAGACCGAGCAGGCGGCCGGTCGTGCCGCGGCTGACATCGGTGAGCGTGCCCTCGCCGGCGCGAAAGTGGAGCTCCCCATCGAGACCTTCGAGATGAAAGCTCGACGGCGGGCCGTCCCAGGACGCCGCCAGGGTGACGGCGGTGACGCCGCCACGGGTGGCGCCGCCCTTGTGGCCGAGGGAGGCGAGAAACTTGCCGAGATCGTCGCTCGCCAGGCGCACGTCGAGGCGGGTGCGTTGCCCGCGCCCGGCATCGTGGACCCAGGCGCCGTCGGCGTCCGCGCGAAAACCGTCGGTGCGCAGGCTGAGCGTATCGACGTTCAGGCCGTCGTCGCGCCGGGAGGTGACGATCTCCACGTCGTACATCTGCATGTCGTCGTAGCTGCAGTAAGCGCAGGTGACGCGCATGGGCGGAAACTCTCTGGGGTCGGCCGTGTCGGGCAGGGCGCCGGGGATGGGCTTCCAGGTGAGGCGTTCGAATTCCGCCGTCACTCGCCCGCGGGGCAGATCGTTCGGCACGAGCACGCGCCCCACGATGTCCGGTCCATCGAGGCTCGCGCGCCAGTCTCCACCGGGGTTGCCGCTGGCGCTCACGCGCACGTCGGCGAACTCGGCGCCGAGCATCGAGAGCCGCTCGACGGCGACGTCGACGCTGGTGGGCAGCGCATCGCTCGCACCGGGCTCGCCCGGGGGCTTGAGAACGAGCGCTGTCCAGTCGCCGAGGGAGACGTGGGCGAGGTTGCCGCTGACCCGCAGGCGCGCGTCGTCCGGCAGCGTCGCCGTGTCGCCGCCGAGGCGCACGGCTCCCCTCCCGAGACGGTATCCGCCGGCGTCGGCGCGCAGATCGAAGATCGCGGAGGCGTGATCACCGAGACTGATACGCATGCGGCGGTGCTCGGCATCCGCGAAGCGCGCCTCCACAACGAGCCCGACGCTGCTGTCCGCCGCCTTACCGAAGGGCGCCGGCAGCGCCACCGCGGCCCCCTCGAGGCTCGATTCGACCCGCAGCACCACCGGCGCCTCGCCGGGCGCGCCCGTCTCCAGCACGTCCACGCTCGCCTCCCAGGGGGCGGTGCCCTCGAGGCGCGAGAGGATGGGCATCTCGCCGAGCTCGGCGCTCGCGAGGAGGCCTGCGTTGTGCAGGTGCTTCGTCACGTAGTCGGCATCGGCGATGCCCGACAGCCGCACCTGCGTGTGGCCCTCCCGACCCTCGACGGTCTCGATGCCGGCGGTGACGGTGCGCCCGAGGTAATCGCCGGTCACGTCATCGCCGTTCATGCCGTCCTGATCGAAGTTGACCCGGCCCGTGACGTTGGTGAAGCCTTCGGCGAGGCTAGGCACCGCGAGCCGGTTGCCCGCGACGTCGACGCTGCCGGAGACGCTCGGTATCCCGGTCACGATGGGTAACGTCAGTGTGAATGCGAGGCTCGCCTTACCCTTGGCGTCCAGGTTGTCCACGAGCGAGCTGAACCCCTCGCGAAGCGGACTCTCGCGCAGAAAGCGCATGGCGTCCTCGGTGCGCCCATCGATGCGCGTCGTCCACTCGAAGACCGGGTCGTCGGCGAGGATGTCGGCGACGGTGAAGCGGCTCGGCCGGATGCGCGCGCCGTAGAAGTAGCCTTCGCTCAAGTCGGAGACGAGTCTGCGATCGGCGATGTGCACGGTGCCGGAGACGCGCTCGGCGTCCGGCCAGCCTTCGAGATAGTGCACCGTGGCGCCGTGGATGGTCGTATGCACCGTGACGCTGAAGTCCGACTCGGTGTCGAATTCCGCGCGGGGACGGCCGCGCAGCTGCACGGTGCCCGCTGTCAGGCGCCCCGCGGGGAAGCCCCGATCGAGCCACTCGCCGGTCTGCTTGCCGAACATTGACGTCGGGATGAAGTACTCGAGGCGTTCCAGATCGCCGTCGCTGAAGCCCAGGGTCAGATCCAGGAAGGGTACGCTCTCGTCGGGCTCCCACAGGATCTCACCGGTCGCCCGGGCCGTGACGTCGCGGGTGAAGAAGCCCACGTCACTCAGCGTGAGGCGCCGCTCGTCGCTGTCGCCGGACCACAGCACCTCGCCGTGTAGGCCCTGGGCCGCGATGGGCTCGGGGAAGAACTCCGGCAGGGAGGCGAGGAAGCCACCGTCGGCGAATCGCACGCGGGTGCCCGTGGCGTCGTGCTCGAAGCGTCCTTCGAGCCCCGCCAGATCCGGGAGCCCGTCGGTGCCGCGGATACCGACGCCGTCGAAGCCGCCGGTCAAGGCGGTGACGACGGTGTCTCCCGCGTTGTGCTCCAGGGCGACGGCGAGTTCGCGCACCGTGCCGCCGGGGCTCGTGTCCAGCAGCATCTGCCACACGTCGTCGGGCGCTTCCACGGCGATGGGCAACAGGGGCAGGAGGCCGGCGACGTCGATCTCCGTGACGTTGGCCATTATCCGTAGCGGGGGTGACTGGGGTGATTGGGCCGACCTGGAGATCTCGGCTTCGAGGGGTGAACTCACGAATCGCAGGGTGGCGAGCAGGGCGGGATCGCGGAAGCTCAGGAAGCCCGCGCCGGGGCGCAGCACCCGCAGTTCCCAGTCGCCGTCGCTGCCGGCGAGATCGATCCGGGCCTTGGCATCGAGCGGGCCGAGGGTACCGCCGGCGCCGGCGACGCGCATGTCGTTGAGCGCGACGTCGCCGTCGACACCGGTGAGGGTGCCCTGTTCCCAGCGGCTGTCCAAGCTGAAGCTCACCCGCCCGTCGATGTCGGTGGATCCGAGGCGATAGCGCCATGCCTCGACGGTGGCGACGTCGAGCTCTTCCACGTCGAGGGCGATGTCACCGCTCCAGCGCGAGGTGGTCGGATCGCCCTCGATGCTCGCACGGGCGCGGATGGCGCCGTCGTGCATGCCGGGGATCTCCACCGTGGCGTGCAGCACGTGGGAGTCGCCGCTGTTCTCGATCGCGAGGTGCAGGTTAGTGAGCGACAGTGCGTCGTCGGCGACCCGCAGATCGCTCAGCTCGACCCGTGTCGCGTCGAGCAGGAGCCCCTCCTGAGAGAGGCCCCAGGCGAGCAGGGCGCGGAGGTCCTCGCCGAGGGCCGCATCCGGCTCGACGGCGCGCCCGCCCCGGTTGACCCGCAACGTGACGTCGCCCATGTGAATACGATTGGGGCGGAGCTCTTGCTCCAGCAGGGATGCCAGCACGTCGACGGTGATCGTAGCGCTCTCGAAATGCGCGTTGACGGCGCCGTCCCTGCCGCGCTGGGCGGGATCCCGCAGCCGCAGGTTCGTGATACGGAACTCCGGTCCGAGTCCCCGCCACTCGGCTTCGAGAGATCCGATGGCCACGGGCTGGCCGGCGACGCCGGAGAGCCAGCTCTCCAGATCGCCGCGGTAGCGATCGGCGTTGGGGAAGAGCACGCGCACGGACGCGGCCGTGAGGCCCACGATCACGACGAGGGCAGCGATGAAGAGCTGCAGTGTGCGGCTGACGGTTCTCATTCCCGACCGGCCGTTACATCAAGACCACGTCGTAGTGCTCGCGGGAGTAGAGCGACTCCACCTGTAGCGTGATGGGTTTGCCGATGAACGCCTCGAGCTCCGCGAAGCTCGCGGATTCGTCGTCCACCAGAGTATCGATGACCTCCTGGGACGCGATGACGAGCAGCTTCTCGGTATCGAACTGGCGCGCCTCGCGCAGGATCTCGCGGAAGATCTCGTAGCAGACGGTGTCCGCCGTCTTGATGGAGCCCCGCCCGCTGCAGGTGGGGCAGGGGTCGCAGAGCACGTGCTCCAGGCTCTCCCGGGTGCGCTTGCGGGTCATCTGCACGAGCCCCAGCGCGGAGACGTCGCTGATGTGGGTCTTCGTATGGTCCCGGTCGAGGCTCTTCTCCAGCGCACGCAGCACCTGTCGCTTGTGCTCCTCGCTCTGCATGTCGATGAAGTCGATGATGATGATGCCGCCGAGGTTGCGCAGGCGCAGCTGGCGCGCGATGGCCTGGGCTGCCTCGAGATTGGTCTTGTAGATGGTTTCTTCGAGATTGCGGTGCCCGACGTAGGCGCCGGTGTTGACGTCGATGGTGGTCATGGCCTCGGTCTGATCGATGATCAGGTGGCCACCGGACTTCAGCTGCACCTTCCGATCGAGAGCCTTCTGGATCTCGTCCTCGACGCCGTAGAGATCGAAGATGGGGCGATCGCCCGTGTAGTGCTCGATGTTCGCCACCATCTCCGGCACGAAGCGCTCGGTGAAGTCGACGAGTCGGTGCAGGGTCTCCCGGGAGTCGACGCGGGCGCGCTCGATCTCGGTACCCGTGAGCTCGCGCAGGGTGCGAACGACCAGCGGCAGATCCTCGTGCACGATATCCGGGGCCTTCACGTCCCGTGTGCGCTCCTTCACCGAGCCCCAGATCTTGGCGAGGAAATCCATGTCGGCGAGCATGAGCTCCTCGGTGGCGGCCTCCGCGGCGGTGCGCACGATGTAGCCGTCGCCGTTCAGCGCCGCCGTCAGAGCGCTGTGAGGCGCGTCCTTGCCGTTGCCGCCGCTGCCGTTGTTACCCTTCGGGGCGTTCGCCCCGGTGTGCCGGCCCATGAGATCCTCGACGAGACTCTTCAGGCGGGCGCGCTCGTCGTCGTCCTCGATGCGCTGGGATATGCCGATGGTGCCGGCGCCCGGCATATACACGAGATAGCAGGACGGGATGGAGATGTAGGTCGTCAGCCGCGCGCCCTTGGTGCCCAGAGGATCCTTGATCACCTGCACCAGCACGTCCTGGCCGTCGTAGACGAGCTCGTTGATGCTCTTCATCGGCCGCGGCTGCTCGGACACGAAGGGTTGCTTGGCGGGGCGCGCGATGTGCTGGGTGTCCGCCGGATCCGGCGTCTCCTCGTCTGCCGGGTCTTGCGAAGCGCCGACGATGTCCGACGCGTGCAGGAAGGCGGCGCGCTCGAGGCCGATGTCCACGAAGGCGGCCTGCATGCCCGGTAGCACCCGGCACACACGGCCTTTGTAGATGTTGCCGACCAGCCCGCGCCGGTTGGCGCGCTCGATGAAGGTCTCCTGGAGCATGCCGTTTTCGATGACGGCTACCCGGGTCTCACGGGGCGTGACATTGACGAGCAGCTCGGCACTCAATGGCTGGCTTCCTTTGTCCAGTCCCCGGCGCCCCCCCCTGCCGTGTCGACAGGCTGCCGGAGGTGTATCGAAGAGATATCAGAAAGATCCGCTAACTAACGGATTTACCTGCCAAAGTATAATCGAAACCCGGTGTAATTGTGGAGCAGGTAATCATTTCAGTTTAGAGGCATTGGCGGGCACTCACAACGCCTCCACGCGCCCCGGGACAGTCCCCATGCGCCATGGCGAGGCCCGTGGCACGCCGTCTCTACGTTGATATATTCTAACGCCGCCCGACGCGCCCGGCGAAGAACCATGGGCGCGTCCGACGGGCAATGAGCACAACATAGGGAAGGGGGAAGCGTGAGATTCGCCGCCGTGGCGCTGGTCCTGTTCGGACTGTGGTTAATGTTCTCCGGACTCTTCGCGCCCCTGCTCCTGGTGCTCGGCGCGCTGTCCTGCCTCTTCGTCGCGTGGATCGCGAAGCGCATGGGGTTCATCGAGCCCGGCGGAGACAGCATCTTCGGGCTGCGCCCAATCCGCTGCCTCGCCTACATTCCCTGGCTCGCCTGGCAGGTCGCCAAGTCCAACGCGGACGTGGCGCTGCGCATCCTCGGGCCCTCGAAGGGCATCAGCCCCCGGGTCTTGCGCGTGCCGAGCAGCCAGCGCACCGATATCGCCAGGACGATCTACGCGAACTCCATCACCCTCACGCC
>CBDTYP010000194.1:0-6262 GCA_965364645.1 uncultured Gammaproteobacteria bacterium
CCGACGAGACCCTGGGTTCTCTGGCTGCCGTTGACGTTCCACTGATAGGACACGCCGAATCGCACGCCGAGATCCCGGTTGAACGAGTCGTCGGCGATGACGATGCGCGATTCGATCAGCACCTGGCGAACCGGAATGTCGAGAGTCGCGACCAGCTCACGAATGCTGTTGATAGCTTCCGACGTGTCGCGCACGAGAAGCGTATTGGTCCGCTCGTCCACCGATACGCGGCCGCGATCGGTCATGAGCGAATTCTCTTCCGCCTTCAGGAGTGTCGCGAGAGTGGCCGCCTTCGCGTAGTTGACCTGGATGAATTCCGAGCGCAGCGGCGCGAGCTCTTCTATCTGCTTCTGCGCCTCGAGCTCGAGCTTCTCGCGGGCGGCGATCTCCTCGGTGGGGGCGATGAGAATCACGTTGCCGGTCTGACGCATGGCCAGGCCCTTGGTGCGCAGGATGATGTCGAGGGCCTGATCCCAGGGCACGTTCTTCAGCCGCAGGGTCAGGTTGCCGCCGACGGTGTCGCTCGCGACCATGTTGAGACCGGTGAAGTCGGCGATGAGCTGTAGCACCGCGCGCACTTCGATGTTCTGGAAGTTGAGCGACAGCCGCTCGCCGGTGTAGAGGAACTTGTCCTTCTTCTGCTGCTCCTGCTCGGCCTCGGTGAGCGCCTTGACGTCGAGGGTGAAGAGATCTTCGGACTGATAGGCAAGGTGGTCGAAGACGCCGCCGGCCTCGACGATCATCTTGACGTTACCGCCTTCCTGGTTGGTGTCGATGATCCGGACCGGGGTCGCGAAATCAACGACGTCGAGGCGCCGTGAGAGATTCTCCGGAAGCTCGACACCGATGAACTCGACGATAATGTCGTCGCCCTGCTCATAGGTATTCACGACGACCGCCGGATCGGAGAGCTGCACCATGACGCGCCCTTCGCCAGACTCGCCGCGGCGGAAATCGATGCTCTCGATGCTGCCCTTGATGCCTGCCGCCGACTTGGCCGCGGCCTGGCTGGTCGAGCTCCCGGTGCTGTCGAGGGTCAGAACGACCTGACTGCCCTTCACGTCGATCGAGTAGGGCACGAGCTTCACGAGGCTCAGCACCACGCGGGAGCGTCCGCCCGCCTCGACGGCCGTCACGTTGCGCGCCATGCCGACGCCGATCTCTTCGGACTTGCGCGGCAGATTCAGCGAAACGCCGGGAAAGTCCAACGCAACGCGCGCGGGTTCGTCGATCGCGAAGCTGAGGGGCTCGTCCACGGGACCGGACATCTCGAGCACGACCTGGACCCGGTCTCCGGGCAAGGTGGAGAAGTTGATCTTGTCGAGTGTGGTGCCGGTCTGGGCTTGGGCGATGGTTGCCCACGTAATTGCGGCAATGGCCATGGCCGTATGCATCAGCAGAGCACGCGCGGTGCGCGGTGCGGTCCGCCGGGCAGCTACGACCTTCTCGCCGAAGAACGATTTACTGAGTTTCATCATTTCGGGCTTCCGTATTCGTTTATTCGGCCAATGCCAGTTGCGCATCACGTTCCTCCCAGCCGCCGCGGCCGTCGGGAATGATCTCGAGGACTTCGATTCGGTCCTCGGTGATGCTGGTTATCTTGCCGTGGTTCTGTCCGATGTAATTGCCGACCTGGACACGATGGATGATGGCATCCGGATCGCGCAGGATGGCCCAGAACTGATCGTCCTTCTCCAGGGTTCCCATCATGCGGAGCCCGTCGAGGGGATAGCTCTCGAGCTCCTCGCGGTTGCGATCGAAATCCGGTGAAGGTCCGCCGCCTGCCGTGCTCGTGCCCTGGCATCCCGGCGCATTCGGATCCGAGCACGGGTCGGGCGGCTCCAGATAGAAGGGCTCAAAAGGATCGACACACTGGATCGCGCCGTCGCAGGGATAGGTGTACACCACGTACGGCTCGATGGGGGGGAGCTCCTCGATAGGCGTTCCCTTGCGCGTCTTCACTTCGGCGACATAACCCCTCAAGTCGGCCATCGAGCCGCCGCCGCAGCTGGCGAGCGGCACGCAGACCGCGAGCGCCGTGACGATCGCGCGCAACGCGCGACGATGCCTGCTCACAATCGAGAAGATGACGGGGTCCTGTGTGGACGATGGCCGCATGCAGTAAACCTCCGGCGTTAGCGCCGCTTACCCTTCTTGGAAGCGGCGGCTGCCTCGATCTCTTCTTCCTCGAGGTAGCGGTAGGTCTTCGCGACCATATTCATGACTAGCTCGTCGTCCCCGCCGATGGCTCCCCCTTTCTTGGGGGCCATATTGATATCGTGCTGTGTCACGATACGCGGCAGAGAAGCCACCGTGCTGACGAAGTTACCGAACTCGTGATAAGTACCGGTAACACGAATCTTGATTGGCTGGATCGCGTAGAACTCCGCTACCTGCTCGGCGCTCGGCTTGAAGAGCTCGAATTCCAGACCCGCGGAGAGGCCGGACTGGGAGATGTCCACCAACAGGCCTTCGATCTCGGTCTTGTTCGGCAGCAGGCGCAGGAGATTACCGAAAGATTCCTTCATCTCTTTCAGCTGCTCACGCAACGGCTCGAGGTTGGCGGCCTTGCGCTGCTTGATCTCGAATACGCGCTTCAGCTCTACCTCCTTCTTCTGGGACGTCTCGAGCCTGACGAGCTGGTCCTTCGTGTCGAACCAGTAACCAGCGCCGAGGAGCGCGGCGCACAAAACCAGGATGACGACACCTTTGAGCGGTCCGGGCCAACTACCGATGTTGTTCGGATCCAGATCGAGTTTTGAAAGATCAGGCATTTCCATGATTGATTACCCTCCCTCGCCTTCCGCGCCATCCTTCTTCTTCTTGTCTGCCTGTTTGACATTCAAGCTGAAGGAGCTCAGACGGACGGCCTGCTCTTTCTTGTTATCGGACTTGATCTCGACGAGCGAGGGGTTCGTGAACCACGTAGATGTGTCGAGGCTCCGCATCAGGGAGGACACGCGGGCATTGGACTGCGCGACACCCTGCAGATTGAGTCCGCGGCCCTTCTGCGCGACCTTTGTGTAGTACACGCCATCGGGCAGCGTGGTGACGAGCTCGTCGAACACGTGAACGATTTCCGGACGGCCCGATTGGAGATTTTGAATCACGTTCGTACGCGCGATCAGGCGATCGCGTTCCTTCTTCAGGTTCTCGATCTCCTTGATCTTCTTGTCGAGCGAGGCAATTTCCGTCTCGATAAACTGATTGCGTTGGTCCTGGTATGCGATCCGGCTCTCGTAGTGCAGATGCACGCCGAGCACGACCGCGCCCATCATCAGCGCCGCGATCACGGCTGTGACCATGAACTCTTTCTCTCGCCGCTTGCGTTGCTCGTCGCGCCACGGCAATAGATTGATTTGTGGCATTAGATTGCGGTCCTCATGGCCAGTCCGCACGCGATCATGAGAGACGGCGCGTCGTTAGCGATCACGTTCTCCCTGACCTTCGAGGCGAGGCTCATGTTGGCGAATGGGTTGGCGATGCTCACTTCGCATCCCGTCTTCGCGGCGATGACGTCCGCCGCTCCGTCGATCGAGGCGCAGCCGCCGGCCATGACGATGCGATCGACCTGTCCGACCTGGCTCGATGAATAGAAAAACTGCAGCGCCCGATTCACCTGCTGGGCCATGGACTCCTTGAATGGCTCGAGCACCTCGGGTCCGTAGTTGTCGGGGAGCCCCCCCTGGCGCTTGGCGAGTCCGGCTTCCTCGTAGCTCAAGCCGTAGCGGCGCTGAATCTCCTCGGTGAGCTGCTTGCCGCCGAATACCTGCTCGCGGGCGTAGATGATCTTCAAATCCGAGAGCACGCTCAGCGTCGTCATCGTGGCGCCGATGTCGACCAGCGCGATGGTCTCGCCGATGCCGCCGGTCGGCAGGTCCCTGGCGATCAGGGAGAACGCATTCTCCAGCGCGAAGGCCTCCACGTCGACGATCTTGCAGGTGAGCCCGCCGATCTCGGCGGCCGCCACGCGCACGTCCACGTTCTCGTTCCGGGACGCGGCGAGCAACACCTCTACGCGGTCGGGATCGGACTCCGACGGACCGATGACCTCGAAATCCAGGTTCACCTCGTCCAGGGAGTAGGGGATGTACTGGTCCGCCTCCAGCTCGAGCTGGCTGGCCATCTCGTCGTCGGAGAGGTCACCGGGCATGGTGATGACCTTGGTGATGACGGCTGAGCCGGGCACCGCCAGGGCCGAGAGCTTGTTCTTGGTCTGGGCCCGTTTCATGGCCCTGCCGATGGCCTCTCCCACCACCTCGACGTCGGTGATGTTTTTTTCTACTACCGCGTTCGCGGGCAGCGGTTCGACCGCGTAGGCCTCGATGCGAAACTTGCCCCCGCCGCCGCTCAGCTCGAGGATCTTGACGGCCGTAGAACTGACATCCACGCCCATTACGGGGAGTTCTTTACTGGAGAGTAAGCCCACGATTTTTCCCTTTAGGAGTCGGCATTTACGGACAACAGGTAGCCCATTACATTAAATGCCATCTCAAAATATAGACACGGATTCCGCAAAGTACAATCAGCCTCGGGCGGTTACGAAACCGCCATCGTGTGGTTGTTATAGACGGCGTATACTAGAAGGAACTTTAGTTATAGCCTCCCAAATCGCCCCGTGGGGCGGGGGGGCCAGCGAGGGTGGGTCCTGCACCGCCATCTGACCCGATGCCTCCTGGCTCCGTCGGGAAGGGTGAATTGCGGCACTGCCGCAATTGGTCGGAGACTGCCGGCCGTCCAGGGGGCCTTTTGCCCACGCCTACCAGGATAAGTGTAGATAATGTTTCGCCTCTCTAGCGCGCTGCGAGTGCTGGGTGCGATTGTGCTGGTGTCCGGTCTCCTGGCCTGCATAGGCGCCGCCGGGTTGTACTGGTATCTGGCGCCCAAATTGCCCCCTATCGACAACCTCAAAGACGTCCAGCTGCAGGAGCCATTGCGGGTCTATTCCAAGGACGGGCGCCTGATCGCGGAGTTCGGGGAGAAGCGCCGGACACCCCTGGAATTCGAGGAAATCCCGCCGCTGATGGTGAAGGCGGTGCTGGCGGCGGAGGATGATCGCTTCTACCAGCATCCGGGGGTCGACTGGCAGGGACTCACCCGGGCCGTGGTGCATCTGGTGCGCACCGGCGAGAAGGGACCCGGGGGAAGCACCATCACCATGCAGGTGGCGCGGAACTTCTTCCTCGGCAGGGAGAAGACCTATGTGCGCAAGATCAACGAGATCCTGCTGGCATTGAAAATTGAGAAGGAGCTCACAAAAGACGACATTCTCGAGCTCTACTTCAACAAGATCTTCCTCGGCCATCGCGCCTACGGGGTCGAGGCCGCCGCGCTCGTCTACTACGGGTCGCGCCTGGATGAGTTGAGCGTCGCCCAGATCGCCATGATCGCGGGCTTGCCGAAGGCGCCGTCGCGCTTCAATCCCATCGTCAATCCCGAGCGAGCCAGGAGCCGCCGGGACTACGTGCTCGGACGCATGCGGGAGCTGGACTCCATCACCGAGGAGGAGTACCTGCTGGCGGTGGCAACCCCGGTGACAGCCCGCCTGCACGGCCTTTCCGTGGAGGTGGAGGCCCCCTATGTCGCCGAGATGGTGCGCACCTACGCCGAGGAGCTGCTGGGCGACGAGGCGTACACCGCAGGCTACCGGGTGTACACGACCATCGACAGCCGCCTGCAGGAGGCCGCCAACCAGGCGCTGCGCAAGAACCTTCTGGCCTACGATCAGCGGCACGGATTCCGGGCGCCGGAGTTTCACGTGGACCTGGACGCCCCGGACGTGAGCCTGGACGGCGTCCTCGCTGACGTTCCCTCCACGGCCGGGCTCCTTCCGGCCGTCGTCGTGGGCGTCGAGGACAAGATGATCACGGCCTACGCCAAGGTATTCGGCGAGATCGAGATCCCCTGGCAGGGCATCGAATGGGCGCGTGCCTACGTGAACGAGAACCGGCGGGGGCCTGAGCTCGAGACGGCCCACGAGGTCGTGGAGCGGGGCGACGTGATCCGCGTGCAGCTCCAGGAGGATGGCTGGCGCATGGTGCAGGTGCCCGCGGTGGAGGGCGCACTGGTTGCGCTCGACCCGGAAGACGGCGCGGTGGTGTCCCTGACCGGCGGCTTCGACTTCTACAGGAGCAAATTCAACCGGGCGACCCAGGCCCAGCGCCAGCCGGGCTCGAGCTTCAAGCCTTTCATCTATTCCGCCGCCCTCGAGTACGGTTTTACCCCGGCAAGCATCATCAACGACGCGCCGGTGGTGTTCGAC
>CBDTYP010000195.1:0-6241 GCA_965364645.1 uncultured Gammaproteobacteria bacterium
TCATGAAGCGATCGGCGAGGGAGTCGGGTGGGCACGCCGCGGTGGTCGCGTGGGCCGGTCCCGGCAGCAGGGTTAGCGCCAGCGCTGTCAGAAGAGCGCGGGGCTTCTTCACGACGCTCTACCGGCTCAGCGCAGGTACATGACCGCCATGGAGCCCGCGATCAGCAGCAGACCCGTGCCGACCAGAATCTCCGGCACCCGGCTCGGCCGCGCATCGGACATGCCGACCGGCAGCGGATCGGGATCGAAGTCCGGCACGGACGGCGAGACTTCCGTCACCGCCTCGTGATCCACGTCCGCTTCGAGCTCCTCGGCCACCTCGTGCTGCACCTCGGCGACTTCACCCGACGCCGTACCATAGACGACCTCGGTGCCCGCGATGATGTCGTGCAGCGCGAGCTTCTGCTTCTGGAAGGCGGCCATGAGGTAACCGAGGCCGAACGGAATCCACGAGATGATGTAGCCCACGAAGCGGACCACCGAGCTGCCGAACCATATGCGGCCGCCGTCGCGCTTGCGCACGTAGATGCCCATGCTGCGCTTGCCGATGGTGCCCTGGTGCTTGCCCGCGGTGAGGACGACGAAGTAGCCGACGTAGAGGAGAAGCGTCGCACCCTGGACTGCGATGATGATCGGCGCGAGGGACATCATGGCACCCTGCATCATCTCGGGGTCCTGCACATTGAACAGGCCCAGGTTGTACAGATACGCCATGAAAGGCAGGTAAATGAAGACGAACTGGATCACGCCGAGCACGAGGCCGTCGACCATGAGTGCCGACAGGCGTACCCAGAAGCCGGCATTGGGCTGATCCGCGTAGGGCTGCGAGATACTGAGGTCGTTCCCTTCCTTGTCCTTGAGCTTGCCAGTGGCGATTCGGTAGAGGTCGATGAGCCACCAGATGAGGAGTCCGCCGCCAGTAAGCAGCATCAGAATGCCCGTGATCAGCTTTCCCAGGTAGAAACGATGGACGCCGAGTCCGCCGAGGAAGTAGCAGAGTAGGAAAGTCGTCGACTTGGACTTGTGGCTCACGCGCTCTCTCCATTTGGGAGCTTCATCCAGTCTATTTAGTTGCTGGAAACCCGCCGCGCAACGGGATAAGTGCCTGATTCTCCATGTTGTGATCGGGACCACAGCCGGATCACCGGTTGGTTACAAAAGGTGGGAATCAGTCGTGTCGGGAGCGAATGGCCCGCTCGGCGGCCTCCAGGTTGGACCGATTGTCGAACGCGGGCATCTCCGCCTCTGCACCATCGAGGGCGTCGAGCAGCAGCGGCAGGGCGCGGACGACGTTGTCCACGATGGTGATGCTGGCGGTCCGCGACGTCCTGGACATGGGATTGAGGTCCACCGTCACCACGGCCTTGCCCATCTTGCGCAGCGCCTGGCAACGATCGCCGTCCTCCAGGGGTACGAATATGGCGTCGGCCCGGTAGATTCCCTCGGGATGCACGAAGCGGCGGTTGGAGTCGATGAAGTCGAGCTCCGCGTCACGGGTGGGCATCAGCACTTCGCCGGCGCCGTGCTCCTGCAGGCAATCCCGGATCGCACGCTCACGCTCGTCGGACGAGTGAAAGATGTTGACCTCGAGAGGGGCGCCCAACGCTCGGCCCAGCCTCACGAGATCCGCCGGGACCAGCGCGGCCACGTTGCCGTTGACGGATATCACCGGATGGCTTGCGCGTCTCAGGAGACGCGCCGATGCCTCGATCGCCGCGACCGCGAAATCGTGGGTCCGTTCACCGAGGAGGTAGTCGTAGGCTTCCCCGCGCCCGTGGGCGATGAGTCCGTGCTCAGAGGTGACGCCCCGCTTCACGCCGGCAACGATCGCGTCTCGAATCCGCAGCGATTCGTAACGGGGGTGGCTCTTCGGAACGTCGGTCACCGCAGCACTTCCACCCGCCGTTTCGCCAGTCGCGTCGTCTTCGCGCCCGGGAACGGCACGTCGCTGAATACGGCGTTGCCGAGCATGATCATGGATGCGGCGCCGCCGGCGTCTTCGCATGCGCGGATGGTGTTCTTGACGTCGTCGTCGCGCAGGAGGCCGCTCTCGACCGAGAACTTCTTCGCGACTCGGATGTACTTCGCGAACTCGGCTTCGTTCTCGTCCTTGAGGCGTGCGAGATCTTCCAGTGCCGAATCCGCCGCCGCGTTGATACGCTCGCGTTGCTCCGGGTGGCCGATGATGTCCTTCGTGTTGATGGGGCTGAAGTACCGGTAGTGGACTACCTGCTCGGGCACCGGCAGGGAGATCGCCGCCAGCGGCTCGCCGCGCACGAGCTTGACGAGGCACCCGCCGTTGAACTGACCGGCGATATCCCCGAGCCCGGTGAGGTTCTCCACCTCCGCCACGTGCGCGACCATGCCCAGCGCGTGCTCGTCCATCCCGAGATCGAGCAGCGCGTTCGCGGCGAATGCCGTAGCGAGGGACGACGCTCCGCTCAAACCGAACCCCCCGCTCAGTGGCAGCCCGGTCTCGATGGTCACCTCCAACGGCACGTCCGACAGCCGCGCGACCACCGAGAGCACCGTGGCGAAGGCGAACTCGTTCCCGTTGAAGCGCACGGTTGTCGTGTCGGAGACGGACACCGAGACGGTGACGCCGTCGGCCACGGTGAAGCCCATGCCGAGGGAGTGCATCTTCGCCGGATCGTCATCCGGGATAATCTTGAAGACGCCGGAAACGTTGCCCGGCGCGAATGCCTTGGCGGTGCTCATGGGATCCTGGATTGGCTGCTCGATGGGCGTCTCGGGGGTCGAAGCTCGGCATTATGGCAGTAGACCCCCGGTCCATCTATACCATCGCCCCGTATAGCGGTTCTCGACGGGCTCGATTAGCATCCCGGGATGGCCGACGATCAGCTCATCGACGTCGACGATTGCGTGTTGATTCTCGTCGACGTGCAATCCTGCTTCCTCGACAAGCTGCCGGAGGCGGAGGCGGGCATCCTGCTGGAGCGCATCCGCTGGCTCGTGGGCGTGGCGCGGTGGGCGCGCGTGCCTATCGTGGCGATGGCCGAGGACGTCGCGGAAAACGGGGGCGTGCATGCCGAGATCGCCGCCGCCCTGCCGCCCGGGACCCCGGTGCACGACAAGATGCGCTTCGGCCTGGCCGCCGAGGACCATATCCTACGGGCCGTGGCGGACTGCGGCCGGAAAACCGCCGTACTGGTGGGGCTGGAAACCGACGTGTGCGTTTGCCATTCGGCACTCGGCCTCCTCGCGGAGGGCTTCCGCGTCGCGGTGGTCGCCGATGCCGTAGGATCGCCGGGGCCGGATCATGCCTACGGCCTGCAGCGCATGCGCGCGGCCGGGGTCGTCGTCGTCGGACTGAAGGGTCTCTTCTACGAGTGGGTGCGGACGGTGGCCCGCTGCGAGCAGTTCCACGCCGAATGCGATGTCTCCTTGCCGCTGCCGCCGGGAGTGCGCCTCTAGAATCACGGGAATCCCATGCGCATAAAGAATCACAAGCTGGTTGGCCACTGGCATAAGTTATCGAAGGACGTCGGCGGCGCCCTCGAGCCCCCGCGATTCGTCGTCATGCACTACACCGCCGGCGGATCCGGGGCGGGTTCCCGGGACTACATGCTCAAGTCGCCTACCCAGAAGCAGCGTCTCCTCGAGGCCGAAAAGAAGATTTACGGGTCGGCTCACGTCGTCGTGGATCGCGACGGCAGCGTCTGGCAGATCGTTCCCTTCAACCGGAAGGCGCGCCACGCCGGTGTATCGCGCTGGAAGGGTCTCGAGTCGCTGAACAGTCACTCGGTCGGCATCGAGATCGCCAACTACGGTTGGCTCAATCGTCAGGGCGACGGCAGCTACAGGCGATCCGACACCCCGCGTTTCGCGGCCGAGGACGTGACCGTCGCGACCATGCCCTCCGGCACCCGGGCCATGGGATGGGAGAACTATCCCGAGCCGCAGCTCGAGGCGGTGGAGAAGGTGACCCGTGCCCTGCTGGGCGCCTATCCCTCCATCACCGAAGTGCTCGGCCACCAGGAGATTGCGCCGGGCCGGAAGTTCGATCCCGGCCCCGCGTTCCCCATGGAATGCTTTCGAAACATCGTCGAGAGCCGCGGCGTCGGCGCCATCGACGACGACTCAGACGCCGGGGAGCCGCCCCGGGAGCGCTACGAGACGACGGTGAACCTGAATATCCGGGGGGGGCCCGGCACGGAGTTCGAGAAGCTCGACGTGAGCCCGCTCGCGCGGGGCACGGTTCTGGAATGCCTGGATGCCGACGGCCCGTGGACCAAGGTCACCGTGGAGGATGCCGATGACGTCATCGGCTGGGTGCACGGGAGCTACCTGCGCATAATCTGACGGGCGACACGCGCCCGGGGCCGCCGTCACTTGTCGAGGAGGAACTTCCCCGCTCCCGGTCTCCCGCCGGGAATGCCGGCGGCGCCCATGCCGGGGGGCGTGGCGCCGGGGACGACGATGCGCGAGCTCTCCTCGCGAACCATCTCCTTGGCCCGCTCGTTGAGGCGCTCGATGGCGCCCTTGACGCCTTCCGCGAACTGACTGAATGCGTCGTCCAGGGACTTCGCCTCGATGGGGAACTGCACCGGCAGCGGCCCCATCTGAGTCATGAGATTGGTCTCGCCGATGTAGATGATGTCGCGGGTCGTATCGGTGCTGCCGTCGGACTTGACGGGGGTCAGCCGTCGGACCGACGCCGCCTGCAGATCGCTGAACACTTCCTCCCGATGGAGGTTCTCGACATCCACGGTGATCTCGGCTCCGCCTTTTTGATCAGTCACTGGTATTCACTCCCGCGCTCATGGCCGGCGCGATGCGCCGAGCCCTATGTACCTGTTAACAGTGGACTTTAGCACAACCGCGGCGCGTCAGGCCGTGCCTGGTGAAGGCGATGGGCCAGGTGACGGCACCCGGAAGAACATGGCGTAGAACACGGGCACCATGACCATGGTGAGCACCGTGGCCACCATGAGACCGAATATCACGGTTACCGCCATGGCGATGAAGAAGGCGTCGAAGACCAGCGGGATCATGCCGAGCGCCGTGGTCAGTGCGGCCATGGATACCGGCCGCAGACGGCTCACGCCGGAATCGACGATGGCCTTGTAGACATCGCTCGACTGGGTCTTCTGCAGCTCGATCTCGTCGATGAGCACGATGGCGTTCTTGATGAGCATGCCGGAGAGGCTCATGAAACCGAGCAGCGCCATGAAGCCGAAGGGTTGTCGGGTCAGCAGCAGTCCGGCCGTCACGCCGATGATGGCCAGCGGCACGCAGAGCCAGATCACCAGCGGCTGGCGCAGCGCGTTGAACAGTCCGATGACGATCAGCACCATGGAGAGCAGGAAGAAGGGCAGGCTCGCGGCGATGCCCGCCGCGGCCCGGTTCGAGTCCCTGTACTCGCCCCACCATTCGATCTCGTAGTCCGGCCCCATCTCCAGTTCTTCGACCTTGGGGAGGATGCGTTGGCGCAACCGGCTCGATGCACCGCTGACGGGATCGGTGTGCACGGTAATCGTCGATTTCCGATTGAGACGTTGCACGATGTCGTCCTCGAAGTCCGTCTCGAACTTCGACACGACCTGGCGCAATGGGATGTTCCCCTGGGCCGCCGGGCTCCAGATCTGCAGGTTCTGGATGCTCTCCACCTCGCTTCGCTCCGGCTCCGGCGCGCGGATGATGATGGGCAGGAGCTCGTCGCTCTCGCGATAGACGCCTACCTGGATGCCTTCGAATCCCATCGCGATGGTCATGGCGATGTCCGGCTGTGAGACGCCGGCGTAGTTCGCCTCCTCCTCGGCGACGATGGGTCTTATGACCTTGACCTGATCACGCCAGTCCGTGCGGATAGCCTTTGCACCGCCGTCCTCGTGCAGGATCGTCATCGTCTGACTGGCGAGAGAGCGCAGCTTCTCGGGATTCGGCCCGCTGAAACGGATCTGGATCTTGCCCCCGGAGCCCGGCCCGAGAATGAACTTGCGGCCGTATACCTCGGAGTCGGGGAAGAGCTCGGGAAGCTCGCGCTCCACCTTCGCGATCAGATCTTCGATAGTGGTGTAGTCTTCCACGTCGACCAGGTACTGCAGGTATGCGCTGTTCACCTTCTCCGGAGAGTAGGTGAGCAGGAAGCGCAGTCCGCCGGCTCCGCCGAGTGTGGTGAGGTGAGTCGCGCCGTCCAGCCCCAGGAGATACTTCTCGACCTCGGTGGACGTCTCCATGGTGTCGTCGATGTAGGTGCCCTGGGGCAGCCAGAAGTCCA